>JBAXIU010000015.1:0-30642 GCA_037138215.1 Candidatus Peregrinibacteria bacterium
ATGTTCGCTCTCTATTGTTTCCCCTGTTGCACTTCGAATTGAAACTTAGGAATAGGCATGAGAATGGTCAATATCCGAATGGCGTTCTAGGAATAGATGCTCGCACAGTGGATAGGGGGAATCCCATAGAGACCGCTCGATTCGTGCATCATCTCCTTCATGCGGCGCTCTTCACCATTGATCCTGATCATCAAAATTTTCAATCCGTTTTGTTTACGGCTTTACCGGAACACCTGGCTGCTAATGCACTGCAAAAAAACCGAGAAAAAGGAGGGAGAAAACCAGAAAAGCGTGCACTAAAAGATCTTCTGGGAGAAAAAGGTGTGGGACTCAGCAATCTTCTGGTTGCTTATCTTGACTCTCTTCAGGGACCTGCAGCAGCACTTTACAACGAAATGGCAGGTCCAGTGCTAGGCGTCCACCAAATGCACGGCCCCGGGGTAAGTAATTTAAACGAACAAAATGTTATTTTAGGCGTTACTCCTAAAAAAGAAAAGCACCACCTTCAAGAACCGGCAACACAATGGATGATTTCTTTTTTGGAAGGGATGGGATACGACAAAAAAAATATAGCAACCATGAGTGTTGAAAAACACGATAAACTGATGGCAGATGTCCAATTTTTATCACATACTCTGTTTTTAGTGCTTGCAAGTGCAGTAAAAAAGCAAATGGGAACAGCAAACTATTCTTCAGAAAACATTCCAGAATGGGTGAATGAAGCTCTTCTGATGGCTCAAAGAATTTTATCCGGAAAGGATCATGTATACCGGAATATAGCCGTAAATAACCCCCACAACCCAGAGCTGCTTTCCAAACTTATAGAAAAGGTAGGCAGTACATCTGGAAGTGACAACATTGAAAGTTTTGCGTTTTCTCTTTTTCGAGCAGGAGAAGAAGCCATTGCCGAATACTTGGCAGAATCCCAAATAAAGGAAAAAGAATCACGCTTTGGGGAAACTCCCGTTTCAGCAACACGAGATGGAATAATCAAAATGCTTAGATCGAAAAATATAATTCCCGTTGTTGCGCACACCCAAGATACCGCGTTAGTAAGAGCCCTTGCTGAATATGAAGGGGTTATGAACGACCCCAAGGCATACGATGCACTTTTTGCTTCACTCCAAAGCTTTTTTCCCGAAAGAAATATCCCAGAATCAAACCCCGTTATAGCAAAATACAGAGGGAAAAAATAGCAAATTTCCGCTGATTCAATATATAAATTTTGTGTTGGAGCAGTTTTGAAAACTGCTCTTTTTGTTTGCTCTGCATCACCTGGTCTGCATTTTTGTAATGTTTGACAAATGCTTGGCAAAAAGAAGAAAATGAGAGCAGATTTTTTTAAAAGTATGACGATTACCTCAGAAATAAGTACTCGGGAGTTTTTTCGCACCTACGCAAAACAAAAAAAATATCCCACGGTTATTACCTTTCGAGGAAAGCCAGAAGGCGTGTATGTGCCGTATGCACAGTGGGAAGCATTAAAAAAGAAAGACGAATCCCAAAAAATATCACGACATTTCACCATAGATGACCTGAAGCCCCTGTTTGTAAAAGGTCCGGGAAATGCGTCCGAGCATGTCGATGATATTTACCGCATGTAATTTATTACCTTATGATACTTGTGGATACCTGTGTTTGGATTTCACTCATTGATGAGAACGATACAAACCACGAAAAGGCAATAGAAATATTCTCATCTTTCAGTATTTCGGAAGTGGTAATTCTTGACCAGATATATGCAGAAATTCTTACCGTTTTGCGATATAAAGTATCAGAAGACACTTGCAAACGGTTTTATTATTTTATTAAAAGATATAGTATCCCTGTATTAGACTCATTTAATGATTTAGAATCAGGGGCTTCACTTTTCTTGCAATACCCAAAACTTTCTTTTGTAAATGCCCTTTTGGTGCACTGGAAAAAACAAAAAAAATACGAAGTGATCACCTTTGATAAATCTCTTCAAAAAGCGCTGGAGGAAGAATAGAACATTATCGCCATTTTACCCCTTTTGTATGGACTTTTTTAAAAACTTTGACTGGTCGGCAAAATCTATCTTTAAGGTGGTCGGCGTTTCTTTTCTCGGCATTATACTCCTCTCTTTGGCAGTTGGGTTTTTAAGTTTTGCGGTCCGGACGGTTTTTAATACGGGCGGAACAGAAATTTCTTCTCCTCTCTATGGCACAGGAGAAATGAACAATACCATGGTTGCTAAATCAGCTCCTGGCGGACTAGACATGGCAAGAGGGGTGGCTGTTCCAGCTCCTATACCGAATACGGGAGGAGTGGACTTCAAAGCGGAAGATTTTGAGGCGCGCAGTTTTAATGCCCAGTATCGCACCGCACAAAAAGAAAGCCTCTGTGGAAGTATTGCTGAGCTTAAGACAGACAAAGAAATTATTTTTTTAACGGCGTATGACACTAATACTTCTTGTAATTATTCATTTCGAGTTCTGCGAGCGCGGGAAGGGGAAATTTTAAAAAAACTGCAAGATTTGAATCCGGAAAATATTTCAGAATCCACAGAGACCATCCAAAGACAGGTAACACAGGTGGAAAGCCAGATTGAAATCCTTCAGAAAAAATTGGCGTCTATTACTGCTACGCTTGAAGATGCTCAAAAACGGTATGACGAACTAGTAATTTTAGCCACAAAAAAAGAAGCAGTGGATTCCCTCGCAAAGCTTATTGATACGAAAATAAATACCATTGACCGGCTTTCACAGGAAAAGCAGAGTATTTCGGAACAAATTGCCAATACCGAAAGACAGCAAAAAGAAATGGCAGAACGGTTAAAATATAGTGAATTTACGGTTTCTATTGCAGAAGACCTGATGGTGGATTGGAAAAATATTCAGGAGAACTGGCGAAGCCAGGTAAAAAACTTGGTCTCTACTTTTGACGAGGTGGTGCAATCGGTATCTATAGATCTCGTGACCTTTATTCTCCGAGTTTTCCAGGCTCTTTTCTATTTTGCACTTTCTCTCGTTCTCCTTCGTTTCGTATGGGGTATGAGTAAGAAAATTTGGTTGTGGGGAAAAAGCGATGCCAAATCTTAAATGTGAGAAAAAAATGGAGGGAACAAAAATTTACTCCCTCCTCCAAGCTTCAAAATCTCTTTTTCATTTTCCCTTTATGCTCTCCCCTACCCTCACCATTTCCTCCACCCTTTGGGACCGTCTCTCGGCTTCCCCCAAAAAATATATCCATTTGGTCATGATTGCCACCAAGCCGGATATTATTAAGCAAGCGCCCCTGTATAATGCCCTTAAAAAAAGGGGAGAAGAGGTGGTATTGGTGCATACTGGGCAACACTACGATTTTAATCTCTCTGGCGGAATGCTGGAAGAATTTGGGCTAGAGGTAGATATAAACCTGAATATTAGCGGTGCATATTATGAAAAAGTGGCACAAATTATTGACCGATTGGGAGGTGTGCTAATGCACATAAAAGGGCTCGGAAAAATTCCACTCCCATACATTCATGGGGACACGATGACAGCCATGGCGGCGGGAAACGCAGCGTACGGGTGCAATGTGGGATGCGTGCATAACGAAGCGGGAATACGCACCATGACGCCGAAAAAAGAATTTTTTCAAAAATTACTTGTAGAGACGCAAAATTTTGCGTCTTTACCAACCCCCTCATCTCTCCAATGGTGGTTTGACCTCCACAAAGATCCCAAAAATTTTGAGAAAGGATCTATGGAGCCCACACCAGAGCAATTTAATACGCGGTGCGCAGAACCAGCGTCTGGTATTTTTTTAGCGCCGGTAGAATTGGATAAACAATTTTTGCGCGAAGAAGGATACCCAGAAAACCGTATTTTTGTGGTGGGAAATTCCGTGGCAGATGCGACACATGATGTAGAGACGCGATTAATCGCGTCTCTACCAGAAAATTCCATTTTCCAAAAATACCCGCTCCTCAAAGACGGAGTTCTCCGTTTTTGTATTCACCGCCGAGAAAACTGCGAAAATGAACAGCGCTTTCGTGCACTTTTTGGAGCCATGAAAAAATGTATCGAGGCGGGATACCCCGTGCTCCTTATTTCGCTTCACGCCACCGAATCCGCTATTGACCGCTTTGGATTGCGAGACGAAATGGATGCCCTCAAGGTTCAGGAAAATTTTATTTACTCTGAAGTATGGCCCTATTACAGCGATGTGATTGCCGCTATGAAAGTGGCAAAAGCCGTTATTACCGATTCGGGGTCCATGCAGGAGGAATGCAATATCTTGGGTGTTCCATGCGTTACTCTGCGCTTTGGAAGTGACCGAGGCGAAAGTTTTTTTGCCGGCGGAAATGTGATTGCTCCGCCTACCAGTGCAGAGCTGGTGTTTGCGATTGTAAAAAAAGTGGTGGACGAAGGACTTTTAAAAAACGCGCAAAAAATTTACGGAGAAAATGTTTCCGAAAAATGCGTTGATCGGGTTTTGGAGGTTTTAAACACGGGAGAAAGCGTACTGAGGACGGAAGAGGAAAGGATTTTTGGTTGACGAATTTCTTTTTTCTCGGAGAATGAAACAGTAAATTTTACAAATTTTATATGGATTACATTGGAACCCTTCTACTCCTCATTTTTACCGTTATCGCATTTTTTTATATGAGAAAAGAAAAAAATGCCATTCCTGAGGGACAAGTACTACAAGCCCCATTAACCGGAAAAGAAAAAGTCATCATTGGGTGCCTCTGTATTATTGACCCTATTATTGCTGGTGCTGTCTTCTATTATGGATGGAAAAAACAAATGCCTGTAAAAGCAAACCAAGCAAACCAAATATCATTAGGAGTATTTGTATTAGAGATAGTCATTCTTTTCGCAACCGGTCAATTTTCTGAAATGTAATAAGAATAAAAAAAGAGTAACAGCTGTATTTGTTTTATCCTTCGTTCAATGTTCGATGCATCACCAAAACTCAATACTACTCCTGAAATGCCGGTTTTATTTATCGGACATGGAAACCCCATGAATGCCATTGAGGAAAACCCGTTTGTGGAAGAGTGGAGAAAAATTGGAAAAACAATTCCTAAACCGGCTGCTATTTTGTGTATTTCAGCACACTGGGAAACACGAGGAACTTTTGTAACCGCGATGCAAAACCCTAAAACTATTCATGATTTTGGAGGATTTCCCGAAGAACTGTTTGCCGTAAAGTACCCCGCACCAGGAAGCGAAGAACTGGCAAAAGAAATACAAAAAATAATTACCAAAACAACCGTGGAATTAGACGAAAAATGGGGACTCGACCATGGGTGTTGGAGCGTGCTTAAAGTGTTATATCCGGAAGCAAATATTCCTGTTGTACAGCTGAGTTTAGATTCCACGAAGCCCGCGCAGTACCACTACGAACTTGCAAAAGAACTCGCGCCGTTACGCCAAAAAGGAGTACTTATTATGGGCAGCGGGAATATTGTCCATAATTTAGGAATGCTTGATTGGGATAAAATGAGTGAACCAGAATTTGGTCAGACTTGGGCACAAGAAGCAAATACCCAAATGAAAGAATGGATTCTCAGCAACAATCACCAATCGATCATACACGCTACACAACAAGGCAGAGCTTTTCAGCTTGCCATCCCTACCCCTGAGCATTTTTTACCGCTTCTGTACGCCCTAGCGCTTAAAAAAGAGGAGGAAGAAATCACCATTTTTAACGATACCCTGATCATGGGATCTTTAAGCATGACTTCCTTAAAAATTGGGAAATAGTTTTTAATCCGCTCCTTTTCCGTGAATAAGCACTAAAAGGGTTTTGAGAAAAATTTTAGTATCCAGAAGAACACTGGCGTTTTGGAGGTAAAAAAGATCAAAAAATATCTCATCCCCAAATGCTAAGTCACTTCTTCCCGAAACCTGGGCGAGCCCCGTAATTCCTGGTTTTGCCGCCAGTACACGACGGTGTTCTGGTTCGTATTTTTCTATTTCCTCTGGAAGATGAGGGCGAGGACCGATAAGGGACATTTCCCCCTTTACCACATTCCACAGCTGGGGTAATTCATCCAAAGATAAACGGCGTAAAATTTTCCCCACCCGAGTCACCCGCGGATCATTTTTTATTTTAAAGAGCGGTCCATCGCGATGCGAAGCATTCACCAGTTTCTCTTTTTCTTGGTCCGCGTTGATTTTCATAGACCGAAATTTCCAGAGCGAAAATAGTACTCCATTGCGCCCCATACGCTGGGAAATATAAAAAACGGGTCCCGAAGAATCCATCTTTATAAAAATGGCAATGATGAAAAAAAGAGGAGAGAGAAGAAGGAGCGCAACAGTGGAGAAAAACGCATCAAAAAGGCGTTTTCCAAAATACCACCAGGGAGAAAACGAGGTAGGAGAGAATCGGATAGTTGGGAGATGTCCAAAAATCTCAAACTCTGCGTGTCCCCAAAATTCAGATGCATAGCGAGGAATAATACGGAGGAGAATCCCCTTCTCTGCACATTTTTGACGAATAATACGGAGCATATCGGAAGTTCCGCCCTTTTCAAAAAAGAGCACTTCATCTCCTGTAAAATTTTCCAACACTGATTCTGAAACATCCGCATATTCCATTTTCCCAGAAACCTGAAAATGGGGAATATTTGGGAATGAAGCGAAATGTTCCGTATTTCCCACCAGCAAAACCCGCAGGGGAGGGGAAAGGCTTTGATCGACCAGGCGGAGAAGAAATCGCAATACCGTAGAAAAGAGAAGCGAAAAAAGAAGGGCATGAACCAGCATGATGCGTGAAAAAATCGCTTCATGTCGGACCAGCTGAAAATACGCCAAAATACAAAATGCCCATAAAACAATCCCCCAGAGGATTTTTCCAAAAATATCAATACTCAGGAATCGAGAGGGGTAGGTATATAACCCAAGACTGGCGAGAATAATAACGAGACCGACTGCGGAACAAAGCGTAAAAGGAATAAAAAACGCAAGATGGGGAAGGTTCTCAATGGGAAATGCGAAATTCATATTCGGAATAAGATCTGTCCAAGGGCGAATATCATAAGCCAAAGCCCATCCCAAAATACCCGCAAAAATATCTGCAGGAATCCGCAATGCGCCACGCCAAAATTCTGATTTTCGAATCATAGGGAAATTTTAAAAAATCGAAGTTTCATACGGTTTTTAAAAGAGGACGAAAAATATTATTTTTCCGCTTCTGAGAAAGGAATTTCTGCATTTTTTCGAGTATGCGAAAAATATGAAATCCCCAAAATAAGTAATCCCACCAGGATAAAAAGTATAACTTTGAGATTTCTGTCGACATTTCCAAGATCATAGATGAGGATTTTGAGAATTGTAAAGAGGAGAAGCGTAAACCCGAGATTTTTTTCACTGAGCACCGCATGGTTCCGTCCTCCAAAAAAGATCATAAACGATGCAAGCGATGCCCACCAAAGCGTTACGACCAATGCCCGAAGCCCATCGGCTTGAGACTCTACTCCTTCAATATCAATGTAATTAAAGGCCAGCATTAGCTCATGGGTAACCGTGAGAAAAAGGGCAGTATAAAAAGAAAAAATCGTCATAAAAATTAGTCCACTGGGATCTTCTCCTCCAGGAGTTTTATCGCTTTGGAGTTTTCGTGCGGTGTGCATTACCATTCCAAAAATCAGGACACTCGTAATTCCAATAAGTGCTGCTTCTGTATGAAGCGCATATATGCCAGAGGGAACCGGATAAATGCGTCCGAGCATGATAAAAAATGTGCGTAAAAAACCGAAGAGTCCCAGCCAAAATGCCCATTGGAGGTATATTTCTTGCTTTCGTGCGTCCTTTTTTACGAACGAAAGAAAGGCAAGAATAAAGGCAGGAACGGTGAGAAAGAGAAAATCTTTAGGAACCTCTGCGTGCTGCAAAATATTGGTAGCGGTAATAATTCCAATAGATATGATCGCAATAATTCTGGTCGCGTACTGGAGGGCTTCAATATCGGATTCCTCTTCGTTTTTGGAAGAAAAAAAGTAGCTCGCCAAAAAGGGAAGAAGAGAGAGGATGAGAAAAAAACTCTTGAGATCGTAAAAGAAAAATGATCCCACGGGAAATGACGCTTCGTGCGTATTTTGCAAGGTGAGGATAATACCCGTTACGCCAAAGCCGAGAAAAGAAATTTGTCGCTGGGGAAGATTGTTTTGGAGGTATAAACCGGCAAAAACGAAAGAAACAAGGGAAAAAACTAATCCGCTATACGATTGCAACATTTCAGAAACAGAGAGCAATGCGAGAATGAGAGAAATAATTCCTCCAAAATACAGCCCGTAATGCTTAGAAGAAAGCGTTGAGAATTTTACGAAGTACCATGCTCCAAAATATATTCCAGCGGAGATAATAAAATACAATGCGTGCTGAATTTCTGTAATGCTATTACGAAGATCTCCATGAATTATTCCACCATACCAGAGAAGGGGGATAATGTAGCCCGCAAACAAAAAGGGATCATTCTCATTCTCATATTTTTGAGCATTGAGGGCGGTAATAGCAACATGAAGCCCCAAGGTGATAATGAGGAAGAGGGAAGAAAATGCGAGGTTTTGGTCAAATCCTTGTCCGGAAACCCACGAGAGCGCCGTAGTTCCCACCAAAAGCCCTAAAATATTAAGAAGTCCAATTCCTGGAAGAAAAAACTTTTGTACGACCGCCAAAATAATGCCATTTACGGCAATAAAATAAATAAGGTAGGTGGAAAATCCGAGAGAATAATCAAATGTTCCCGCCTGTCCCATAAAAAATGGAGTAAGGTATCCGCCTAAAATTCCCAAAGAAAGAATGACTTTGGAACTCCTCAAATACGAAAAATACGCCACTCCCACCGCAAAAAAAATGGCAATGATAAGAGTCAAAAATTCAGGGATCAGTGCCTTTTCGGAGGAATCAAAGCGAGATCCGTAAATAAGGCTAACATACAGCACTAAAACTCCTCCACCAATAATGGCATCCGCAAAATATTTTAAACGATTGGGGATCGTAAACCCTCCTGTAATGGCTCCTGCCCCCAAAAGAAACCCAATTACTAACCGTCCTGTTTCATCTAAATGGCTCCAAAATCCATCATAAAAGAGGTACGAAAGCCCACTGACGATAAAAATGACTCCCAAGATGGGGAACCATTTTTGAATAATATCGTCCACACTGAGAGGGGATGATTGCGCCATAAAAAAAGGAGAGAGGAAAACTTGTTCCCACTGTACCCTTTTCCTTTTCCCTATTTCAAGGGGGAGCCACTGGAAATTATCTGGGAAAAAAGGAGAAAAACACCATCCCAACCTCCTACACCAGAGGCTCTGCAAAATCAGGATCTTCAAAAGAAGCACCTCCAGAATTTTGTTTTTCACCCGCCTTGGGGGCTTCCCCTTTTTCTGCTGGGGGCGCCGAAACGCCTTCCTCCCATTCGGCAATTACTTTTTTTACCACTGCCAATGGTTGGCAATATGTTTTACGCGAAAAATCAATACACTCTTTGGAAAGATTATTCGGATTATCAACTGCAGAAAGGGTTTTACCCGAAAATGCCTGGGTAATTTCTCCGTTAATGGACATTTTGCAGTAAAACTCCCGCACCCCAAGGTTTAAAATATCCCGTTCCGTAAAAATGGGATCGTATTCTTTCCGTAAAATATCCGCATCTTCCGAACCAGACCGAAAATTGACAATGGACCCCACATTTCCAAAAATGGTTTTTTGAATCCGCGGCGAAAGCTGCCCTAAAAATTGGTGTGCCAGTGTGAGATTGAGGCGATATTTTCGCGCTTCGGATAAAATCTCGTCAAAAGTGTCAGTGGCAAAATTGTGAAACTCGTCGACATAAAGATAAAAATCGCGGCGATCTTCCTCTCGCATATCTGCGCGACTCATCGCTGCTTGGTAAATTTTCGTCACTGCAAAGGCTCCCATAAGCCCTGCGTTTTCCTCACCCAGCATTCCTTTAGAAACCTTCATGAGGAGAATTTTCCCACTATCCATAATTTCCCGAAAATTGACCTTATTTTCTGGTTGCCCAATAATATTCCGAATCATGTTGGTGGCAACGAATTGCCCAACCTTATTCAGCAGCGGTGTAATGGCTTCTGCATCAAACTTTTCACTCCAACCGGCAAACTCGTTCACCCAGAAATTTTTCACCACATCGTCCTCAATATTCCGCACAATATACTGACGGTAATTTTTATCCGACAGCATTTTTAAAATGGAGAGTACCGTAGTATTCGGCGAATCCAAAAGCGCTAAAACCGTGTACCGAAGCACATGCTCCAGACGATCGGTCCAGTTACTTCCAAACAGTTTTTTAAAGATTTCCAAAAACCCGATGGTTACGCGCATTTTTAGCGCGCTCGGTACTTTTTCCAACGGGTTAAACGCAATGGGGAACTGCTCGTCTGCCGGATTAAAGAGCACCACATCTTTTACCCGTTCGGGCGGAACCATGCGCAATACCGCGTCTACCAAGTCTCCATGCGGGTCCAGTACACCCACACCTTTTCCCGCCAGCACATCGCTTTGAATGAGGAGCTCTAGAAACTTCGATTTTCCAGATCCTGACTTCCCGACACTGTATAAATGGCGTCGCCTGTCTGTCCTATAAATTCCAAAGGGAATATTCGTGGCATGAAAATTAGTGGTCCCAAAAAAAGAAATTTCTGGATCTTTTGGGTCGCAGGGAAGCGTTGAAGGAGGATCAGACTTGGCAGAGAGAACATAGAGAACATTGGGGATTTCCCGAGGATTAGGGAAATGAAACAGCGTCGCAATTTCGGAAATAGAGAGGAGATATGAATTCCCAAATTTACGATTGGAGAGAAGTCGGGATGTTTTAGAAACACCCATCTCTGAAACTTCAAAACCATTGAGGTCAATAGTATTAAACAGCGAAAATGCACGAGCAATAGAAATATACGCCTGTTTTAACGCCTGAGGGTTGGAGGTAGGAGAGAATATTGCAAACCGAATAGAAGTGGTAAAAAGCCTCTCTGATTCTTTTTCCTGAAATGCATCGGCAAACATCTTGTGAAAATCCCCTTTTTTGAACCAATATTTGAGCCGAAAAATCATTCGGAATCCTTCCCATTTTCGCTGCATTGATCGCCAAAAATGAAGCCACCCCGAATCGTGCTTTGGAGTAATAACAATTTGTACCATCGCCCGCACCGAACTGGGAACCTTTTGGAGGATAGATAAAAACCCCGAGAGAGAATCTCCTTCAAATTCATGAAAAGTGGTAATGGGAAACAGGTCCGACCGCAGCAATGATACTTCTCCTCCCATCATATAGTCACCCCCAGGAGCGATATCTTTTTCTTCTTCTATTTCGCACTTGGGGAAAGCAGAATAAATTTGCCCAGAAACAAGCCCTTTTAAATCATCGTCACAAGAAAATCGCAACGAAATATGAGGCGGAATAGAAACGATTTCAAAAGCTACTCGTCCATGCTCCAGATTTTCATGAAAGCTGTCCAAAAGCTGGATAAAGCCTTCGGCGTGCTTGGTGTTTTCCGCTGGAATACGAATGAGAAAGTGTTTCATTCCGGTAAAAATAATGCGAGATGTTAGCTCTTTGAGCTTTTTGAAGAATATCTCCCCAATTTATAAGTGAGGAGTAGAATAAAGAGTATCGAAAATAAGATACGGATACAAGCAGAGTTTCTCCTAAAAAAGGAGTTCTCTTTCCCATTTTTTTGTGATACAATCGTGCGAAAAACAAAACCATTTCTATTGTTCTTCTTTAAAAAATTATTTTGGATATGTCTCGATTCTTTTTTTTCTGTAGTGCGTTTCTTTTTTTCTTGTTTCTTCTCCCCATTTTTTCTCATATCGAAAATATTTCGCTTGCAGACACCGCACTTCCTGGAAGTTGGAACCGGTACCTCATTGGGAAACAGGAAATAGCCGGACCCGGAGGAAACACCGAAACCGAAATCCTCAAAAACCTTTTTTGGGGAAATCTTCTCCCTATGTTTCGCTACATTTTTATTGGAGTATCTCTCATATTTTTTGGAATATACGCCGGAAGACTGGTAATAAACTTTGGAGAAGAAGACGAATATACCACACAGCGAAAAAACCTTCTCTTTGGGGTAGTAGGATTTGCGCTGATAGGAATGGCAACCCAAATAGCACTTATTTTTGATCCCACAAAAAATACCGCCACCACCATTGTAGATATTGCCAAAAGCCAATCGGTGGTGCAGCAGGTCATTAACTATTTAGAAATTGGGCTGGGAGTCGTGGCATTGGTAGTACTCCTCTACTCGGCTATTCTCCTCATTACTGCACGAGAAGAAGAAGAAAAAATTACTTCCGCAAAAAATTATCTCAAATATTCCCTTATTGGCTTTGGACTTGTGGTTTTTGCCGATATTCTTGTAAATCGGGTTTTTTACCCCAATTTGGGATCTACCAGCCCTGGAGAAGCGCAAATTTCAGCATTTGTAGAAGAAGGATTTGGAGTCCTCAGTTTTTTCTTTCAATTTTTGGCAGCAATCGTCTTTATCGCCTTTATCGTTGCTGGATTTTATTTCCTCACGGCAGGAGATGATGATGACCAACGAGAAAAAGCAAAAAAAATTCTCATCTGGAGCGCGCTGGGAGTCATCCTCATCCTTATTGCGTATCCCGTTACCCTCTTCTTTCTCCCGAAATAAATGACAAAATTTTTTCAAGAATACGGCATTCTCATAGGGGCTATATTCTTCTCCATAGTATTTTTCTTTGGAGGGCATCCCGAATACTTTTCTGCCAGTATTGCAATGCCATTTACGCCCCAAAGCGCAGGTATTGAGTACACAGGCGGGGGACATAATTTAGCAACCGAAGCGGGACACGATAGTGGAGTGGAACAAATTGGAGAGGTAACGAGCACCATTTTCCTCCTCATTAAAAGTTTATTAGGAGTTATTGCAGTGGGCTGGCTGGTGTATACCGGGGTGATGATGGTAGCAACAGGGACCAACGAAGACCAGATTACAAAGGGAAAACACATGGCGACTTATACCATTTTAGGGCTTATGACCATGCTTTTAGTGGAACCCATGGTTATGGATGTTTTTTATGGAGGGGGCGCCATTTCTACTGCCACCACTGGAATTGGAGATATCACTAATTCGTATGCCAATTTTAATGCCGAGACACGGGCCGTTGTTTCGTGGGTAGAGGCAATCCTAGTATTTATCGCCATGGCATACCTCATTTTTGCAGGACTCAGTATTATTTTTGCCTTTGGAGAAGAAGATGATATTTCAGCCGGAAAAAAGATGATTTTCCCCATTGGTTTTGGGCTTCTTATTATTGCCCTCAAAGAAGTAGTGGTGGACCAAATTATTTACCGCAGCAGTTACAACGGGAGCCGAGTGTTATTTGATGTGGGAGAAAATAATGCCAATGTTTTTATTAAAGAACTATTAGGGCTCGTACAGTATTTTCTGTTTTTTGTGGCCGCCATTGCGTTTGGATTTTTGGTATATGGAGGGTTTTTATATGTCATTTCTTTTGGAGATGAAGAGAAATCAGAATCAGGGAAGAAGATGTTCATCAACGCCGCCATTGGACTCATTATTATTCTCATCTCATTTGCGCTTACTTATACTTTGGTAGGGCTGAAGTTTTAACAACAGTGGGGCTAACAACCGGGCTTGCCCCGTTGCCCTATAAAACAGGAGATAATGATAACAGGAGGGCACCTTTCTCTAACAGGGGGGCATGACCCCCTGTTAAATAACCCTGTTGTAAAAAAAAGCCCCGAGTAAACTCGAGGCTTTTTTTGTTTCGGGAATGGATCACCGCCTGCGCGAGACCAACAAATAATTATGCTTTTCCCAGGGTCTTTTCTCCTTTTTTCCATCCTACTGGGCATAGTTCACCACTTTTTGCCGCCACCAGGGTGCGCAGTGTTTCATCCACATTTCGCCCGAGAGGAAGGTTGTTAATGGTGGCGTGATGAATGGTTCCTTCGGGATCAATGATAAATGTTCCCCGAAGACTCATTCCATCGTCGTGCAACACATCGTAAGAAATAGAAATTTCCTTATCGAGATCGGACACCAACGGAAAATCAATTTTCCCTAAATCTCCTTCTACCCACGCCTTGTGGGAATGCTCAGAATCAACCGATACCCCAATGATTTGTGCTCCTTCTGCCTCAAAGTCTTTTGCCTTTGCCGAAAATTCTCGAATTTCGGTAGGACACACGAAGGTGAAATCCAAAGGGTAAAAGAAGAGCACTACCCATTTCCCCTTATCGAGATAATCCTCATACAGGGAAACTGTTTCAAATTTGCCGTTGGCATATGCATTTGCCGTAAAATCAGGAGCCTGCCCAGCCACCCGTGCAACAATATATTCGTCCATAAAAAAAGAAGTTAAAGAACAAAATAATCCTACCATACGGAGAATGATTCTCCAAAAGAAAAATTATGATATTATGATACAAAGTGTATCTCTTTTTTTATCCGATTGGCTAAAATTGTTGCATTATACTCTACATTGCGCACGGCGTGGGGAAGAACTTTTTGCGCTTTAAAGACCAAATCTGCCTCTTTAAAATAGGTATCTTTTCGCTCTGCCCACATCATTTTTACTTCTTCGGTGAGCGTTGCGGCTCTCGTAAGGGGTGGACGGTCTTTGGAGCGCTCTAGCCGCTCTACTAAATCCTCGAGCTGAGAGAAGAGCAAAACCGTGAAAGCATTTTTTTTGAGGAATGGAACATTGCGTTCAAAGCAAATAGCTCCTCCTCCAGTGGAAATAACGAGATTTTGTGCATTTTCTACTGCTTTGCAGGCCTCGTACTCTTTTTCACGAAAATAGTCCCAGCCTTTTTCGGCAATAATTTCTGAGATTTTTTTCCCTTCGTTCATTTCTATTTGTTTATCCAGGTCAATATGGTTCCAGCCAAAATCTTGCGCAATGAGGCTTCCGAAATGTGACTTCCCACTGCCCCGAAGCCCAATGAGCACAATTTTTTGTACCATACCAAAAAAAGAAAGTAGGATTACCTTCTCATATTTAGAACGGTAAAAAAAGGAGATCTCGTTTTTTTTTCGCATATTCGGTACGATTTTTTTGATTTTTCTGTTTTGGTATGAACATTGGACTTTTTGGATACGGGCGCATGGGAAAAATGGTAGAAGAAATCGCCATACAGCGCAGACATACCGTAAGTGAAAAAATAGAGACCGGAATGCCGTTTATAGGAAACGCGGATGTGTATATTGATTTTACGCTTCCGGAAGCAGTTTTAGAAAATGTTGAAAAAGCAATTTCAAAAAAGACCCCTCTGGTTATTGGCACCACGGGGTGGGCTTCTTTTCAGGATGAAGTGGAAAAAATGGGAAAAGATGGGGGGGTAGCCATTATTTATGGAGGAAATTTTTCCTTAGGCGTAAATCTTTTTTGGAGAACTTTAGCAAAAATGACAGAAGAGTTTTCTGGTTTTACAGAGGAATATGATGTGTTTTCCCACGAATTTCACCACCGTCTTAAAAAAGATTCTCCCAGCGGAACAGCGCTTACCACAGCGGATATTATCCTGAAAAATTTCCCGGCCAAAAAAACCATTTGTACGGATACTCTCCACGAGAGAGCCATAAAACCGGAAGAACTCCATGTGAGTTCCACCCGAGGAGGAAGTATTCCGGGCACGCACAGCGCGTATTTCGACTCCCTTTTTGACACGATAGAGCTGACTCATACAGCACGAAGTCGTGAAGGGTTTGCCTTGGGCGCGGTTTTAGCGGCAGAGCAAATTCATCGCCTTCCAGCAGGGCTTCATCATTTCCCGGAGATTTTTGAAATGCTGTTTAAAAAATAGTGGGAGTATTCAAAGCACTGAAAAGGATGGATTTAAAATGTGCACAAAGGGATTTTGAATCCTCAATTCCCTTTTTTTGCATATATTCTTCCATAATTTTTGTAATACCGGTTGCATCTTGGCTTCGTACCTTTTGCCTTTCTAAAACTCTTGCTGGAATATTTTCCGAAAAAGCCTGTACTAAAACTTTTTTCATATTGTCATCACTGCGGATGATTTGAGCAGGAAGGGAAAGTAAAAAGTGCGCCACTTCTTTGTTCAGGAAGATACTGCGATACTCCAGTGGTCCATTCTCCATCATGACTTTTGAAACGCGGGGAAGGCTTTTGTACAGAGATTCCACCATTTTTTTTCGAAAACCTGTTGTTCCAATTTCTTCAAACGAAAAGTCAGAAAAAGATCCCCAAGGCTGATACGATCCACAGAGTTCGTCGGCGCCTTCACCGCCAAAGGCAACTTTATGCCCGTCTTCTGCCATTTTTTCTGCTACAAAATAAGCCACTATTGCAGGAAGAACATTAAAATCCATTTTATCTTCCAGGCTGGCAACGACGGTTGGGATTTTTTCAAAAATCTCTTCTTTTGTGGCTTTTACAGGAATCAATCGTACCATTTCTGGAAATTGCTCTTTTAACCATTTATAAGCATTCCTCGCATGAAAGATATCGGATTGTTTATCTTCTGGAAAATCTGAGCAGTGAAAAGTGTATAAGGGGAGAGGATTTTCTTGGGAAAATTTCCCGCTCTGTAACAGGAGAAAAGCCGTTATCAGGCTATCAATTCCTCCTGAAAACGCTACCGCTGTTTTTCCTGTTGGAGAGGTTTCTAATCGTGTTGTGGTGGCAAATTCCAATTTCTCTCGGAGCTTTTTTGCGGCTTCAGATCTGGTAATTTCTGTATTTTCTGGAATACTCTGAAGAGACGAATATTCTGTCTCTTTAAGGTCACTCTTTTCGGATATTTGAAGCATTGTCCCTGGTTTCATATTGATAACATCGGAAGCCTTTGCACCGGTAATTTGGATAATTGTTTGAATGGTACTGGCAAAAATAAAATTCCCTGTTTCTTTCTCTTCATAATAATGAAGTGGCGTTTCTCCTACCCAATCTCGAAATAAGGTAAGCATTTGCGTTTGCGTATCCACTAATGCCCCAGAAATCATAAAGTCACAGGATTCCAATATCTCTGCCGAAATGCCATTTTGTAAAAAATACTCAAAAAGAATCCGTATATCCGAAACTCCTTTCTCCAAAGAAAATTGCTTCCCTAGCTCTTCCACAGAAACATATTCTCCATTTTCGTCCTGTTTCCCGAAGCATTCCCCATTTGCCACAAGAAATTCCCCATTTTTCTTAAAAGGCGGAGGTGTTTGATTCTTGTTCCCCATGATGGAATGCATTTGTTGGTATAAAAACCAATTCTTGACGCCTTCTCCCTCATCTATTTTCACTATTTTTTCTCCATCGTTTCCACGATGCATGTCCATATTCTGAAATTTTTCTCCCCATGCCGGATTATTTGTCCCCAAAATTCCACACATAAGATTAAAAAAATAAGAAGTAATCTTAATCTATATGTTATAAACTTCAACATTCTCTATTTTTAAAAACAATAATTTGGCTTTATAAAAATACTTTTTATATATAAAATAATGATATTTTTTTATCACTATGCTTTCAAACACCCTGCAAAAAATTGGACTCAGTGAAAAAGAGTCCAAAATATATTTGGCGACACTAGAACTGGGAACCGCCGTAGCAAGCGTTATTGCCAAAAAAGCAAAAACAAACCGCTTAACGGCGTATGCTATTTTGCAATCGCTTACTCAAAAAGGCTATGTATCACACTACAAAAAAAAGGGCATTCAGCATTTTTCCGCAACACATCCTCAGGTTTTGGTAAACGAGACGGAGCAAAGTTTTCAAGAGTTAAAAGATTCTCTCCCCGAGCTCAATGCCATTTACTCTTTGCATGAAAATAGACCCAAAATATCTTTTTACGAAGGTCGAGAAGGGTTGGAAACCCTATGGAATTTAAGCCTGAATACACAGGAACAAAAAGTATATCAAATAGCTCATTTGAAGACGATGATCAGTGCTGTTGGAGAAGATTTTTTAAATGAGTATGTCAAAAAGCGCGCCGAAAAAGGAATCGTAAATTACTGCATTTATGACCATTTCGGGATAATAAATTTTAAAACCAACTACATCTTTCAAACAAGCAAAGAACTGCTCCGAGAGGTACGCATTGCCCCTCTAGATTTCCAGTCGTCTGGAATCAGTATTCTGTACGACAACAAGGTTTCTTTTTTGTCCTCTAAAGCCGAAAGCTTTGGTTTTCTTATTGAAAGCACTGAATATTCATTGATGATGAAATCCCTTTTTAAAAACCTTTGGGAAATATCCAAAAGTGATCAATAACCAGAACTCTCCTCTGCGTTTTTCCCCCTCTCTACCCTTTTGTTCCATTCTTCTCTCTCTTTTTTTCCTTCATAAAACCACAACCAAACCCTGAAACACAGGAGAACCCCTAAAACCCATTGACTCCCAGTATAGGCAAAAAACCAAAACGGAGGAGCTGGACGAAGAATTTCTAATTCATCGACAAAGAAAACTTCGCAGGCGTGGTTCCCTGTATCTTCTCGGGTAATACTGGAAACTCGAGGAAGGTATCCATCTCTGGTATACGATACCAACAACCCTTTTATATGGACTTGATCGCCTCTATGAATATTACGAATTTTTTCTTGAATTTTGGGATCAGAGGAGATGAGGTGGTTATTAGAAAGCTTATTCATATGAAATAAAACCCCTGCAGGCGGTGCGTCAACCCAGCAGGTCCAACTCGTATTTTTTACATCTATTTTCTTATAAATATCATCTTTTAAATTATCCCCCCACACCACACAAAGATCTTTCAGATCCAGTGAATTCTCATCGTGGTAAATATCACCCCAACCTCCAATATCGTTATGTGAAACAACCAAGGCATTGAGCTCATAGTAGTACATGGGATGGACTTTGTATTCGGTTTCTCGATACAAAAAGGAGAAATCTTTTCTCTCGGTTTCTTCTTGTAGTGGCTCTGTAAAAAGTGCTGGTTGAATTTTTGACGAATCTGGCAATGCGCCTTTTAAAAAAAACGAGAATACCAAGAGCAAAAGAATGCCCCAAAAGAGGAGTTTCCAGAGGATTTTAAGCCGAGAAATTTCGAAAAAATTCATACCGTAAAAATATATCCACACGAGAAAAAATGAAAGAGTCGGAATGCTCTTTTCGTTTTTCCTATAAATCCCCTACAATACCCCCGAATCTTTATTTTTGATGATGGAAAAAGCCTACAATCCCAAAGACTGCGAAGAAGAAATTTTGAAAAAATGGCAAGATGAAAAGGTATTTACCGCCATAAATCCCAACGATTCTCAAACAGGAAAATCGTTTACGGTTCCCATTCCTCCTCCCAATGTAACCGGACAACTCCACCTGGGACACGCCATGATGCTGGTGATTCAGGATATTATGTCTCGCTACCACCGTATGAAAGGCGATGCGACGCTCTGGCTTCCCGGAACAGATCATGCGGCGATTGCGACCGAATCCGTTGTTTTGAAAAATTTAGGAGTGGCATCCAGAGAAGTCTTTTCCCGACCAGAATTTTTGGAAAAATGTAGAACCCATACTGATAAAACCCATAAAACCATTACCAACCAGATAAAGAGAATGGGGGCGTCGTGCGATTTTACACGAGAACGATTTACGATGGACTTGGGAATGTCCAACGCCGTACAAAAAATATTTACGGACCTGTATAAAGCGGGGCTTATTGTGCGCGGACACCGCATGGTAAACTGGTCTACTGGGGCTCAAAGCGTGCTGGCAGACGACGAAGTGGAATGGGAAGACCGCAAAGAGCCTTTTTATTCCATTCGGTGCGGACGATTTGTAATTGGAACGGTGAGACCGGAAACCAAATGTGCGCATTCGCCCATTGTTCTGCATCCTGATGAAAACTATGTTTTAGCGCGGTTTACCGACTCTGCGGGAAAAAGCGAAGAACTTATTTTTTCCGAAGTGTTGTTTTACGATGAAGAGCGAAGAAACAAGGTTTTTAACCTGCTCGACGAAAATGGAAAATGGGAACTGGTTTCGGTTCACCAAGGAAAAGAGTTTGAAGGGCAGAAGTTTGAAGCCGAAACCTACGCCGGAATGCGGATTTTTTTTGTACTGTGTGATGCACAGGTAATAGATATTAAAAAGGGAACGGGAGCAATGACCATTTCAGCAAATCATAGCGCGGATGATTATGATCTTGCAAAACGACGAAACCTGGACGAATACTTTATAGAAAAAATTGGATTTGACGGCAAGATGAAGAGCATTGCCGGTGTTTTAGAAGGAGAAACAGTTCAGGAAGCGCGGTGGAAAGCCGGGAAAACCATGAAAGAAAAAGGGCTTTTGGTGGGAAAAGACACTTCGTATGTCCACAATGTGCCCCTTTGCTATCGTTCGGGGTGCGTGGTAGAACCGATGATTTCTCCCCAATGGTTTATTGCGGTAGAAAAAGAATTTTTGTGGCAAGAAGGAGTGGGAAGAATTAGAAATGAAGAATTAGAAATGAAGAATAAAGGAGAAAAAACCACCCTCAAAAAACTCATGCAAGACGCCGTGAGAGAAAAACAGGTAAAAATTATCCCCGAACGCTTTGAAAAGACTTATTTTCAATGGATTGATAATTTAAGAGATTGGTGTATTTCTCGGCAGATTTGGTGGGGACACCAAATTCCTATTTGGTACGACGAACAAGGAAAAGAATATACCGCCCACGAGCAGACTCTTCTGTTTAGCAGGCATGGAGAGAGTGAAGCGGAGCCCTCCAATATTTTACAAAAAAACCCACTTCTCACCAAAAAAGGGGAAACACAGGCAAAAGAACTGGGAGAAAAATTGCTACAAGAAGGACGACGCATTGCAAAAATCATTTGTTCCCCATTGGAGAGATCGAAAAAAACAGCGGAAATTTGTAGAGACGCATTAACCCCCTCCAACTCCCCAACCCCCCTTAATCCCCCCTTCTCAGGGGGGAAATCAGGGGGAGAGATCCCCATTGAAATTTGGGAAGATTTTGATGAAATTCGCTTTGGAGATTTAGAAGGAACAGTACGAGCAACAGAAACCGGAAAAACCACAATGGAGAGAATGATGAATGAGCCCACCGCCGAAAGTCTGGAAGACCTTCACTCCCGAGCGTTGAAAATTTGGGAAAAAATTTCTGCCCTTCCTCCCGAAGACGGAGAAATTCTCTTTATTGGGCACCGAGCATTTACAGGAATTTTGTTTGCGGTACGAGATGGAGTAAAACCAGAACATTTTATAGATGTTCGAAAACGCTGGGAAATGGGGAACTGCACAGTGAAGGAGATCACTTGGATGGTAAAGCCGAAGAAAGACTCCTTCCTTCGCCAAGATGAAGACACGCTGGACACTTGGTTTTCTTCCGCGTTGTGGCCGTTTTCCACGCTTGGCTGGCCCGATACGAAAAACCCTGATTTTCAAAACTTTTTCCCCACTTCGGTACTGGAAACCGGGCATGACATTTTGTTTTTTTGGGTTGCCCGGATGATTATGTTTAGCCTTTTTGCAACGGGGAAAAACCCGTTTGAAACGGTATATTTGCACGGGCTGGTATGCGACGAAGAAGGAAAAAAAATGAGTAAATCCAAAGGCAACGGAATCGATCCTTTAGATATGATTGAAAAATACGGAACCGACGCGCTGCGAATGGCAATGGTGGTGGGAACTACTCCCGGGAACCAGGTTAATTTAGGAGAGAAAAAAATTGAGGGATACCGAAATTTTGCGAATAAACTCTGGAATGTAGCACGATATATTTTAGCACTCCCCCTTCATCCCGATTACAAACCGCTTACCAACGGGAATGCGGAACTTTTAACAGAACGATGGATTTTATCCAAAACACAACGGCTCATCCAAGAAGTACATAAAGGATTGGAAAATCATCAATATGGAGAAGTAGGGCAAAAACTCTATGATTTCACCTGGAACGATTTGGCAGACTGGGCCATTGAAGCTTCGAAAACCGAAACGCAACTCGCACATCCTTTGCAAGAAGTCTTAAAAACGCTCCTCAAACTCCTCCACCCGTATATCCCCTTTGTAACGGAAAAAATATGGGAAGTGATGCCTCTTTCAACAGGGGGTCATGACACCCTGTTACTCGCCCTTACTGCATTTCCAGAGTATGACGAGGCCCTTATAGACGAAAAGGCAGAGTATGATTTTGGGCTTCTGCAGGAAGTCATTACTAAAATTCGTTCCCTCCGCGCAGCTACTAAGGTGGAACCGGCAAAAAAGATAAAAGCCATTTTTACGGGATCAAATATTGAAATTCTTCAAAAAAATGAACTCATTCTTAAAAATCTCGCACGACTGGAAGAAGTTTTATACGGAGAAATCCCGACTGAAAAATGTGTGACCGATATGATTTCTGGGACAGAAATTTACCTTCCCCTCTCAGAAATGGTAAATATGGAAGACGAAAAAGGACGCCTCAAAAAAGAGCTTTTGGAAGCGGAAAAACTTCTCCAAAATTTAGACTCTCGCTTGTCAAATGAGCAATATATTACCAGTGCTCCACCGCACCTCGTGGCAGAAACCCGAGCAAAAAAAGAGGAAGTGGAGAAAAAAATAGAGACACTCAAAATTCTTTTTTAAAAAACCATGACCCCACAAAACGGATATTTTGGCGATTTTGGAGGACGATATGTTCCGGAAGTGCTGCTTCCGGCTATTGAGGCGACAGAAAAAGCGTGGAATAAGGCAAAAAACGATCCTGAATTTTGGAAAGAATTTGAACACCTCGCAAAAACCTATATTGGGCGCCCATCTGCACTATATTTTGCAGAAAACCTTTCAAAAGAGCTGGGCGGTGCAAAAATTTATGCCAAACGGGAAGACCTGAACCATACCGGAGCTCATAAAATTAACAACTGCCTGGGGCAAGGACTTCTGGTAAAACGGATGGGGAAAAAGCGCGTGATTACCGAAACGGGAGCAGGGCAAAATGGCGTTGCGGCAGCAACGGTATGCGCAAAAATGGGATTTGAATGTACGGTATACATGGGAGAAGAAGATATTGCGAGACAGCGACCGAATGTGTTTTGGATGGAACGCCTGGGCGCAAAAGTGGTTCCTGTAACGAGTGGAACAAAAACCCTCAAAGATGCCGTAAATGAAGCGTTGCGCGATTGGATTACCAATGTGGAAACCACCCATTACATGATTGGATCGGCTTTAGGACCGCACCCGTTTCCCGAAATGGTGAGAGAATTTCAGCGTATTATTGGACGAGAAGCAAAATCTCAAATTTTAGAAACAGAAGGAAAATTGCCAACTAAAATTATTGCCTGCGTGGGCGGAGGATCTAACTCCATTGGAATTTTTTCTGATTTTTTAGAGGACGCAGTAGAATTGGTGGGTGTGGAAGCAGGCGGATTAGGGGTAAATGGCGAACACCACGCATCACGGTTTTCTGGGAAAAATGGAAAAACAGGAATTGTTCAAGGCTACAAAAGTATTTTTTTGGAAGATAAAGACGGACAACTCTCTCACACTCACTCGGTTTCGGCAGGGCTGGATTACGCAGGAATAGGACCAGAGCACGCCGCACTTCATGCCTCAGGAAGAGTGCGATACACTTATTCTACTGATGATGAAGCCATTTCGGCACTAAAAAAAGTTATTGCCACCGAAGGAATGATTCCCGCATTAGAAAGTTCACACGCCTGGGCAGAAGCCATAAAATGCGCACCAAAAATGGGTCCTGATGAAATTATTATTGTAAACCAGAGTGGACGAGGCGATAAGGATATTTTCCTCATTGCAGACGCATTGGGAGACGACGCATGGTTTGAGTTTTTGGCAAAAAAAGCAAAGCGATAATCATGAGGAACTCAATTTTTTTGCCCCTCTAACCACTCTTTCATTTTCCCAATAGCGCTTCCGCGGTGCGAAATGCTGTTTTTTTCCGCGCGCGTCATAGCAGAAAACACTTTCTCATGTCCGACGGGAACAAAAAGTGCCGAGAGTGGAATACCTTTGGGAATGGGCAAAACGGGATTTTGCAGGAGATTCCCTTCGCTTTGCCCTTCGGCAAGAAAAGTTTTTTCTCCGTCATAAAAAACACTGGCGCAAAAAAACCGTGCACTGCGGATTTTTTCTCCTGCCATGCGCTGCAAAAAATAGGCTAGCCATTCTTCATCGGTTGCCTTTTCTCCGGCACCCCACCGCCTGGTTTTAATCCCTAATTCTCCGGTAAGTGCATCCACAATAATTCCAGAATCTTCACCGAGAGTGGGGATTCCAGCGCGTTCAAAAAAATATTTCGCTTTTTGAAGAGCGTTCTCAGCAAACGAATTCCCTGTTTCTTCACAATCATTTTTAAGACCCAAATCTTTCAGCGAAAGGAATCGTATTCCCGGCATATCACCAAAAAACTCCTGTATTTCCAAAAGTTTTCCAGCGTTCCCAGTGGCAATGAGAATATCCATAAAAAATGAGAAATGAAATTAATCCCACTGTATCATTTTCTCAAAAAAGGAAAAGGGCGTCCCACAGTGCGGGACGCCCCTCTCAAATTCAAAATTCAACATCTGTGATTCGATTATTTTACGATTCCCAATCGCGCTTCAATTTCCGCATCTACAAAGCTTCTTTTGCGTCCGTATTTCATACGAGAATATTCTTTCAGAATATCTGCTACTTTTTGGCTTCCCCCGGTTTCATCCCACATGGTTCCCAGTGAAAAAGGGCGAGAAGGCGCATTATTGATAGACATTTTAAGGTACGCTTTATAATTGGCAACAGACAGAATGTCTTGATCCGAAAGATCTGGAGCGTACTCCTTGGCAAAATATTCGGCATCTTCTGCTCCTACCTTAAAGGTCACCATGGTTCCCACATTCCCGAAAACGGCGTCTTTTAACTTGGACTGTTTTTCGTACCCCTGGGTACTTTGTAACTGCGCAATATACTGGTGCGCCATCACCAGGGCGAGTTTATATTTTCGTGCTTCGGACAAAATATCGGCAAACGCATCGGTGGCAAAATTCTGGAACTCATCCACATAGAGAAAAAAATCACGACGGTCTTTTTCCAGCATATCGGCACGGCTCATCGCCGCCATGGAAATTTTATTCACAAAAATAAGTCCCAGCAGTTGGGCATTCACATCCCCAATCATACCCTTAGAAAGGTTCACGAGGAGGATTTTTCCCTCATCCATAATTTTTCGGATATTAAAGGCACTATGAGGCTGCCCGATAATATTACGCATGGTGGTATTGGTCACAAATGGACCAAATTTTGCCGAGAAATACGGAATCATCTCCTGTTTTTCGCGGTCCCCCGTTTTGGCAATTTCATTTTCCCAGAACTGGCGTACCACAGTATTTTTACATTTAGAAACCTTATATTTTTGAAATTCGTCGTCTACAAATAATCGAGGAACATCAATCAGTGTTGCACCTTCCTCTTCATCATCCATAAGGGTTAAACACCCATTTCGGAAATAGTGCTGAATTCGGGGACCAAAAATCTCGTTCCCAAAGAGCTTAATAAAGATCTGCATGGCATCCAAACTCGCCCGGTCTTTTTGTTCGGGGGTTTTTGCTTCCAGAAGATTGAGTCCCATGGGGCGATCGGTATCCGCCGGATTAAAAACAATCACATCATTTGCCCGTTCCTTGGGAATAAACCGCAAAACATCTTCAATAAGGTCTCCATGCGGATCTACCACACAAAACCCTGCACCGTTTTTCGCGTCTTGCCGCGCCATCCATGACAAAAGAGCAGATTTTCCCGATCCCGATTTCCCGATAATGTACATATGCCGAGAACGGTCGTACTGCGAAATATAGACTTTTGTCTCTTGTCCACGGTACGCGTTGGTTCCCAGTAAAATTCCTTCGGTGGGCATATTGGTAGGAGGCGCCAGGCTTTTGTACGAAAGCCATTCAATAACGGATGATTTGTTATATTTAGAATCGGGAAAGTGATACAAAGTGGCGAGCTCTTTAGAAACCAGAATGGAGGTTTTTCCAAAGAAAAATTTCCCAAGTCGTTTCCGAAAACCATGATAGATAAGTTGCCCATTCCAATAATCATTGGGGACAATTCGTCGGTTTTCAAACCAATTGGCATACATATCTTTATACACCGTAAATCCCACCACCATATCGTTCAGGAGATGTTCTACACGATCGGGCGTTTGAGCAGAAGCAAGTATACGAATAGAGCAATCGAAGCCTTCTTGACCGGATTTTTCCCCCATGCGTTTAATGGCTTCTTCTCTGGGCTGCAGCATACGAATATAATGGTCTCCTCCGCTGGAGCCCGGGGCATTACTGCCTCCTGGCATATCCTTTACTTTTCCAAAAAGAATCGCAAAGAAAAAGGAGAGAATATCTCCCAAAAGCGGAATATCAGAAATAATGGGGATTTTAAAATCCTTTTCTCGCTTAAATAGTTTTTCCGCTTTTTCTTCGGCTTCCTCTCGCCAGCTGTCGCTGAGGGGGCTAATTACAATCTGCATAACAGCTGATTCGTCTTCACTCATTTTTGACAGCACATTCGTAATATCGTTTAACGGATCATCCTCCATTTCCGTATAGGTTTTAATGGGAAATTCGTCCTCTTGTTGGCTGTGGAGGTAAAATCCATTCACAAAATTCCCATCGCGATGAAAATCGTACGGATGTTCTGAAACCTCAATTCCGGCAGAAGGATAAAAACTGGTAATTTGTTTCTCGATAATTTCCTCGTAATACTCATCACACACAACATAGAACTGGAGTTTTTTGTCTTTGAGCACCATTTCAAAGGAGACCTTTTCATGATCCCAGATATGGGCTTTTATAGAATACCAAAAATTAAGATCCCGAAGCTCTGAGAGTGCCCGAAAAAGCTGCGCCATAATCGCTGCTTTCTCTTTAAAATCTTTCTCTACGCGTTTTTCTTGATCGAGTTTTGAATCTGCCCGAGCAATGAGCACCTTAATAAAAACAAGATCCATGGCTTTTCGCTCGTGATACCATTTTCGCATCATCTTTACCCCTCCGGTAATGGAGTAGTAGATATACAGGATATCCACCAAAAGTTGCCATTGTCGACTCGGAAAATTTCCCATAAGCCACTTCCCCAAACCCACAAAATCAAAATCCACAAGAATACTCTTGGTGATACTGAGCCCCAAAACAATGAGCGTGATAAAGAAAAGCCGAAATTTAAAGAGATATTCAAATTTTATCTTCATAATTTATTTTAGTTTTGGGGTATTTTGAATTTGTTTTTGGCGAATGAGGAACTGTTTTTTCTCCATCAGCTGAAAGAGATACACGGTTCCAATGGAGAAAAATCCAAAAGATATAATGGGCATAATTTTTTCATTCAGGGGAAAATTCGCAACACCCATGAGTTTTAAAATATCAGAAATACTCGGATCAATTTCATTAAGCATAAAAAATACTCCATAAGTAACAGTAGAAATAATGGTCCCTTTTAAAAGGCTCATAGTTCGGAATTCCCAGCCGGCAAAACCTTTTTGGGTTTCCTGCTCTTCCATACTAGAAGTGGCAAAAATAGAAACACCATAAAAATATCCAAAAATACCAGAACAAAAGAGGTGAATGGGAAGAATAAAAAACTCTCGGGAAAGAATTTCTTTAAATACGGCTATAGGAGTTCCATAGTCCAACGGTTGCAAAAAAAGCGAATAAAAGTGAATGGTATTTTCTGCAAAGGTAAATCCCAATGCGGTTGCAAAGGAGAGATCAATCACATCATCAATTCCTTGAAAATAATGCCCTCCCACCAAGCGCACAATAATATTTTTTCCATACTCAATCAGCACTCCAAGAATAATATAAGATGCGAGGATATTAAGAGCGATATCATGGCGTAAAAATTTCCCCAGAGACGGCTCGTAGTATTTAAAGCCCACCGCAAAAATTGCCGCAAAAATAAAGGTCAGCCAAAAAAAGAAATTCATTCCTCGGCGTTTTTTTCGGATAATAATGACATACCAAAAGGCAACGGGAAGCGCAGCGGTGAAAAATGCAAATAAAAAAGTCATTTTTTTTAGGATATTTTTACGGTTTCCAAGGAGTATAGCAAAAAAAGGCAACAATCTCAAGGAGATGTTTTAGGGTTATAAATTTAAAATTGACAAAAGGCACCACTATACGACTACAATGATTTCTCGAATTTTTTTAAAATTATGAACAGACCTCCTAGTCGTAGCGAGCATCAAAGCTTACAAAATATTTCAGAAACCAAATTTTGGAATGAACTACAAAAGCAAGTAGGGGACCTGTGTGATATACAAAGGATTGATACATCCATTCCTCCTGATCGATTTGGTCCATATTTACTAGAACGGATTCAAAAAATTTCTGCCGTATTAGAAGATATAAAGGCTCGGTTGTATAACCCCCAACAAGGAGCACGATTTTTAATACAAAAAAAGGCAGAACCACATCAGGAAATTACAAAGTTGGGACTAGGGAGAGTGGTGAATTTTAAAAAAGACAATATTGCACATTTTTGGTCTGTTACATCAATTCTTCAAGATGCAATTTATAAGCACTATATTCTGTATCTCGAATATCTCAAAGGTAAAGCTCCTTCTTCCTCGGAATCTTCACAGTTAAATGCTATTATTCAATCTTTTCGGGAAAAAACAGGAGAATTAAAAGTATTGATACAGGAAATAGAAACGGAGATGAAGCCAGAAAGAAATCCTCAGAAGTCAAGAGAAAACGATGCTTCTGAGCAGGCCCAGAAGGATATTGCTTCAAAAACTTCTGTACTTCTTTCTCCTATATTGGGAAGTAGAGATTTTTTCCCTTTTGCTGGAAAATTGAGAGTTTTTCCACAATCAAAAGGGTATGGAAAAATTGAGACTCTTGACGCGCATCAAGCACGGCAAGAAATGTGGGATGCAATGCGATTGGTGTCATATTGGATAGGAGGGTTAGAACGAGAAACCAATGAAAATGCTGGAGGACAGGGCACCGTAAATAGTATATTACAGGTATCTCAGGAGCTCCTCCAATGGAGAACGGAGGATGAAAAAACTATTTCGGCGGGGATTATTCCCCAAAAAATAAAAGATATTATTCTGGATATCAGAACAAACGGACTTACTTTTTTAAAAATTGGAAAAAGAAGACTCTCTTCCGGGGTAGATCCATATAATCCAGACGCAGCACACATGGGCGCATATCCTCCTCCTGATACTTTGAAGCGAATGCACCAGGATAAGACTGAAACCATAGAGCCGATGGAAAATCGTAGGCATACCACGGATAGTCGCCGAAAAGAAAATATACCTCCTTATTCCCCTTTAGATCCTGCGATTGCAGTAGACGCCGGAAAAGTCCACTTTGTACGGAGTATGACGGCATTAAATATTCCTCAAGACCAGAGACATGCACTGAAAGAGTGGTTACTGGGAACTGAAGTTTCGTATAATGTTATTCGGTAGAAATTTATATTTGAATATACACGATTATTGTCCCATCATTAATAAATAAAATTTGGACAGTTACCCCCCTCTAATGAGGTATTTTTTTTCTTACTTCATCCATAACGATTCCCAAAAGAGGACCGGTTATAGATGAATTTATTACCGAGGCAATCATAGCAACCATAATTTTTTCGTGTTCTACTTCTGCCATATTAAGAATGGAGAAATAAATGGGGAGATATGCAATAGAAAAACTTCCAGAAATAATACCATCTTGCAAAATTTCCCCTAATGCAATCCATTCTTGAGATTTTTCTAATTTTTCAATTACAAAAGATCTCCATTTCCCATATACAACTCCAGAAAATGTATTAGGAAGAATATTTCCAATTCTACTTCTCGTATACTCTTGAACATCCATTCCTGCTAATAATAACTCTGGGATAACAGCCATTAATGCGCAAAATACATTGGAAGAGATAGCATCTGCTCCCATTTCTTTTATTTTTTCTTTGGAAAAATGCCCTTTAAAAACCGTTGGCACCTCAAAAGCAGTAGATTTCATGTTTTTCAGAGAATGTGGTTGAAGATTCTTCATAATATTACTACTGCAAGATATTCTTTATTTGTACTCCATTTTCTAGGGCATAGGGTGGAACTTTAGCATCTACATGAGAAGTCGTTTGGACATTATGGTTAAATCCTCTTTGAGAAACAAATCCAACTTTTTTCCATTGAGTTTGTCCTGATGGTTTTACAAGAATTTTATCCGCAAAAAAGAGGAGAAGGGTATTATCCTTGAACTCTAAAGCCATTTTTCCTAATGCAGGTTTCACTTCTTTTTCCCAATCGGAATAAATGTCTATTGAGTTAGACGCTCGTATTACAACAAAATCGGCAGGTGTCATTTTTTGAAAGTCTGTATTTTTAAAAGCATCTTTTTTGCTATTTATTTGATCTTTTATTGATAACAAGCCGTTACCTTCAAGTATTTGTATATTTTTTTGCTCTAATAAATTCTTTCCCATATTAGGAACTTTTTTGCGTTTTTCCTTTAAAAGATTTACTGAGTCGGGAAGATCAAGCGCAATAATATGAGCATTTGGGAATGATAATGCCATTTCTACAGAAGAAATAGCAGGATGGTTTGGAGAGATGTGGTTATTGAGATCTAAGAAATCGGCTAATCCAGGACCAATATCAATGAAATGAAAACTACTCTCTTTAAGTCCTAAATCTTGCAGAAATTTTATATGATCCTAGATTTTAATTCGAAGTGCAACAGAGTGAATTAAAATGAGGAGGAGTTTC
>JBAXIU010000016.1:0-27156 GCA_037138215.1 Candidatus Peregrinibacteria bacterium
AACTCCTCCTCATTTTAATTCACTCTGTTGCACTTCGAATTAAAATCTAGGTTTTGTTTATGAAACCAGAACATCCCGGCCCAGCAGAGAATTCGAATGATGACATTTTGGAAAATAAGAATCATGGACCTTTAGATGCAAATCCGTCTCAAGATGATTTGAATGTGGATAGAAAAGCAATCCTCCTTTCTTTTGAAGTATTTCTTGAAGCAATGAAAGCGGGGTAATTTTTCTAGACAGGAATATATCTCTCTCTATCTTGTTTTTAAGAATATTTTTATAGTTAAACGGTTTTTACCCATCAAAAAACAGCCTCCCATTTACAAATTCCCAAAAGTTTCGTACCGTCCCTTTGTATTTTTATTTTTTTGCTATGTCTGAAATTTCTGCATCTGCGGTTATGTCCCTCCGCAACAAATTGGGAATCTCCATGATGGAGTGTAAAAAAGCCTTGGTAGAAGCCAACGGTGACGAAGAACAAGCGGTAGAAATCCTCCGAAAAAGAGGAATGGCAAAAGCGTCTGCAAAGTCTGACCGAGAAACCTCTGAAGGATCCATTGCAATCGTAGGAAAAGCAGCGGTAAAACTCCTCTGCGAAACCGATTTTGTAGCTCGAAATGACCAATTTGTGGCGTTTGTAGAGGAATTGGCAAAAAAAGCCAATACCGAAGGAAAGGCAGCCTTGGAAGCCCATTTTGAAGCGGTAAAAGCGGAAAAAATGACACAACTGGGAGAAAACCTCGTACTAGCACAAGTAGAAATTTTAGACGGAGATACCGTTGGTGGATATGTCCATTCTAATAAAAAAGTAGCAACCATTATTGCCCTTTCTGGAGGAGATTTGTCATTGGCAGCCGACTTGGGGATGCACGCCACCGCCATGAATCCTGTTGTTATTTCTCCTGACGAAGTATCCGACGAGCTGGTAGAAAAAGAAAAGAAAATTTGGGTAGAGCAATTAGCGCAAGAAGGAAAACCAGCCAATATTGTAGAGAATATTTTAAAGGGAAAAGAAGCAAAATTCCGCCAAGAAGGTGCATTTTTAGAGCAAGATTTCGTAAAGAACCCAGAGAAGAAAATTAAAAATCTTCTCCAAGAATCGGGTGCAACCCTTCTTTCTTTTGTGCGATTAGAAGTATAAAGATCACTCCAGAAATTTTTTCACGAAGATTTCAGCGTTTGCTCTGTCGATGATTTGCCCTGAAATTTGGGCTTCTCTCAACAGCGATTTTATTTCCCCCACCCGTTTCCCGGGTGGGGTTTTTAAAAGGTCTTGAATTTCTTTTCCGTTGAGCAGGTCGGGATGAAATTGCGGGAGAAGCCGTTCTCCGTGGGCAAACTGGTATTCCTGCGCCATTTGTTCCGCAATCGTTGCATCTCCGTCATGTCCTAGTGCGTCTGCTCTGCACACTTCTATGAGGAGTGGAAAAAAAGGGTGGTCAAAAAATTGAAGCTGGTGATAGCGCTTCATTTGAGGAATGGTATAAAACCGAATATGGTTTTTTACTAGCCACGCAATGGTATCCGCTTTTTGACGAGAAAATTTGAGTCGCTTGGCAATTTTTAAAACGAGTCGTTCGGATGCCTCTTGATGTGCTGGAAAATGATTCCGATCGGCTTCGTGGTGCAGAGTTTCTGCTTTCCCGAGATCATGAAAAAGCACCGCCCACGCAACCTCGGATGAAACAGTTTCGGGAAGAGTCTCTAAACAGGCAAGGGTATGATTCCAAACGGTTCGGGACGCATCCGCGTCGGGCGTAGTGGCGAGGCGAAAAAGTTCGGGAAGAATATGCCGGATAATTCCTATTTCTAAAAGATCCTGAAACGCCAAACCTCGAGACGGGTGAAGGAGTATTTTTTCGAGTTCTTTTTGAATTCGTTCCCCAGAGATGTGAGAAATAAGCTCTGAAAAATCTGACAGGGCTTTTTTTGTTGCTGCTTCATAATGGCATAAAAAACGGTTTTTAAAGCGCACGGCACGCAAAATTCGCAAATGGTCTTCTTGTATCCTCTTTTCTGGATTCCCCACAAAGCGGAGAATTTTGTTTTTTAAATCTTTTTGCCCTTCTACAAAATCAAAAAGTTTTTCCGCAATGGGATCCCAAAAAAGAGCATTGATGGTGAAATCTCGCCGCTGGGCATCTTCTTCCATAGTGGTAAACAGCACAGCATTGGGTCTCCTCCCGTCAGAATCCCCCGAATCAGAGCGGAATGTGGCCACTTCAAAATGATGTCCATTTTCCAAAATGAGAATCACTCCAAAATGCTTCCCAATGCCAAAACTTTTATGGAACAGCTTTTCTATCTCTTCTGGCTTCGCATTGGTGGCGATATCAATATCATCAGGAAGATGTTCCAAAAGCATATCACGAACCGATCCACCCGCAAAAACCGCCTCGTATCCGGCATTTTGTAAGCGCTGGCAAATGGAAAGGGCGGTATGGTGCATAATAAACGGAGAAACAACGGGTCATGACCCGTTGTTAGTTTGGGTCACGAAAACAACATTTTTCCCATTGCCAATGCACACTCTTCGGAGGCAGCAGGACCATTGGCGGTACATATTTTTCCGTCTACCACCACCGGAGAATCGTGGTAAATTGCGCCGTACTGCGGACAAGACTCTTCAAAAACTCCATCGCCATTCCATCCCGTTGCGTTTTTGCCTGCCAAAAATCCCCATACCAAAAGGTTTTGTGTTGCCGCACATATCGCTCCTACTGGTTTTTGTGCCACTATAAAATGTTCTCCCAATTTTTTTGCTTCTGGATACGCCTGAAAAACAAGGCTTCCAGAGCCGCCCACCAAAAACACGGCAGAAAAATCTTCTGCAATGACCTCCGAAAGAAGGAAATCGGGTAAAACACGATATCCAAACCGTCCCGTAGTTTCTGATGTAAGAGAAGCCGTTTGAACTGGAATTCCCATTTGTTCCCAAAACGCTCGTGGCACAATGTATTCCGTATCACGGAAGTTTTCGGGTGCCAAAAGCATTAAGAGGGGTTTCATATCGTAGGAATACTATGATCGATAGGAGTAGGGGATGGGGAAGGAGAGGTAGTTGGAGAAGTTCCCTTTTGAATTTCCTGTTTTTTTTGCTGGTAGGCATCTTTAAGAGCTTTATTTTTTTCTTTTAGCATTTTTCGGTACTCCGCTTTGGTAATTTCTTTTCTCTGTAATTTTTCTTGTAATACTTTTTTGGCATCGGATTTATCTTTTTTTAGTGCGTCTTTAAGTGCTTTTAATGCCAATTTTTTCTGTTTTAAAAGTTCTTGTTTAGTTTTTTGTTCTTGTTTGGGTTGTGTGGTTTCTGTTTTTGGGGGTTGTGCGTCTCCTCCTGTTGGCTGTGTATTGCCGGATTGTGGAGCAGGCGTACTTTGTGGCTGAGGGGAAACCGCTGGTTTTCTCTGCACTTCTCCCGTACTGGAGACGGCTACCATTACTAAAGACTGTTCTGATCCAGAATTTGCAGAAACAAAAGTTCCTAAAAATCCAAGGGTGATGATTCCGAATCCGACCAAAAGAAAATTTTTCATAGGAAATAAAGAAAAAACGAGTTAATATTCATCCTCTTTTTTCCTTTTGTAAATGTAGGGATATCTTTTTTTCTGAAAAACAGAGGAGTAATAAACATTGCGAAAAATAAAATAAAATGTATAATAGTCCTGTTTTTTATTTTTTATATGAACACAAAAACCAAAATTCTTTTTTCTGCGTGCACGGTAGTGCTTCTTTCGGGATGTTCCCTTTCCGATATTCCGGGAATGGCTATTCCTTCTCCGACGCCAATGGATACGCCCGCTGCAACAGCTCTTCCCGTTGCTACTCCTATGGGGAAAACCATACCCAAGGCAACAGGCGCGCCGGATGAACAAGTGAACGAATATATGAACCGCGTACGAGAATCTCAAAAAAAATTAGAGGAAAAATTTGAGAAGGAAGCTCCTTCGGTAATGGAAACGCCTGCAGAAGATATTCCTGCTCCATCTGTAACCGTTACTTCTTGGTTTGCGTCTACCGCGTATGCAGAAGAACTTCCCAGTATTGCTCCTGTTGTTCAAACTCCAGGTACTGTAGTTTCTCCTGTACAAACGCTTACGCCTCTCCCTGTCGTGCAAGATCTCTCCGTCCCAGAGCTTTTAACGAGCATGGAGCTCAATATTTCGGGTTCATTAGAAGCACTCCAAACGACCACTAATCCTCAGGAAGCACTCGCTCTTTTGGGAGATATCCAAAATCTTCAGGATGAAGTGGGTATTTTTTTATCCGGTATTAAAAGTCCAGAGTATGCTCCTCAAATATTGGAGGTGAAAAATGCGTTGGATGATCTGGCAGAAACGGTGGATACTACCATTTCGAGCGTAGAGGAGAGCATTACGAATGGAGAGTCTACCGTGAATCTTTCTTTTGAAACGACTCTCGATGCGCTCCCCGTTGACTCCTCTGTTGCATACCCCCTGGAATTTGATCACAAAGCCGTGCAGCAAAAAAAAATAGAACGACTAGAAGCGTCCTTGCTCACCCTTCGGGAAACCCTGGTAAAAGGCGGAATGACGGCAGAAAAAGCGGATAGCGTTTTGGCGAATACCAAAGCCACATTGGAAACCGCAAAGCTGAATCCCGAATCTCTCTGGAAGGTGCGGGAAGAAGTAGCGGCAATACAAATTTTATCAAAAAGAGGTATTGATGCCGAAAAATGGCAATCTCAAAAACAAGAATGGAAAACCCAAAAAGAGGCCGATCGGAATGAACGGCAAGCGCTTTTAAAAGATATGCGGGAAAAAGTTTCCAGCGGCACTATCACCAAAGTAGAAGCCAAAACTCTGTTACAAGAAGAAATGGATACCGCCCAAAAAGAACGAACCGATAGAATTTATGAGAAAATCAGTGCCAAAAATCCTGCAGCGGCAGAACAATTTTTAGCAGCGCAAGAAAAAATATCTGCCATGCACGATATGAAAAAATCGGTTTCAGGAAAACCTCAAGGAGTATTAGACGACCGAGGAGTACCAGTACAAAATACGGCAGGATCTGGAGTCCCTCGTGGTGAAGACGAGCGAGAAGGGGTGAGAGCCAGAGAAGATGATATGAGACTTCCTCCTCGGGCAGATAACCAGAGAATTCGAAATATCGATGATATGCCAAGTCGTCCCAATGGAGTTCCTTCGTCTGTTCACAATGCAGCCGATGAACAGCCTTCTGGAGATGTTGTGCAAAGAGGAGGACGGGAAATGCCAGAACCAGAAAAATCACCCATGGGAAGCATTTCTGAATAATTTTCAATCTTCTTGGATTTTTAAAAAGGCGCAGACTATACAGTCTGCGCCTTTTTTGAAGAAGTAGCTGCCATCTCTCTTTCCTTTATGCTATACTCCTAAAAGAAAATTTTTTGAGTGTTTCTCTTCTGTAATGAATTTTGAGTATTCCTCTTCTCTTGGCCCTTTTTCCACCTTTCGCGTGGGAGGGCCAGCAAAAATATTGGCGAAAATAAAAACCAAAGCCGATTTGGTGGAGAGTGTTGTGTATGCACAAAAAGAAAATCTCCCTCTTTTTCCGTTGGGCGGAGGGTCCAATATTTTATTTGCAGATGCGGGGCTAGAAGGGATGGTGCTTTTGTTCCAAAATGATGGAATTGTAATGGGTGAGAATACTGGAATGGATGCGGTAGATGGAATGGGCGCGATAAATCGCGCCCCTACGATAGTGGAATCCGGCACCAAAAATTCTGCCCTATACCAGTATGTCAAAAAACAAAATCTCGATTTTTCGGTTTTTTCCACTATCCCCGGAACCGTTGGCGGGGCGGTATGTGGCAATGCGGGCATCCCGGGGGTAGAAATAGCGGATTTCTTTGCCTCTGCTACGGTTTTTAATACCGAAACTTTAGTGTTTGAAACATTCAATAGTGATTTTTTTCAGTTCTCATACCGCTCCAGTATTTTCCATCGTCCCGAAATCTCCCAAAAATATCTCCTGTGGGATATGACCCTTGTTCTTCCATCTCTTCCCGAAGTAGAAATTGCAGCAAAAGCAAAAATACTCTTGCAAACCAGAAAGGAAAAACAGCCTTGGGGACTTACAGGAGGGAGCTTTTTTAAAAATCCACCAGAAGGGGCGGCTGGCTATTTTTTAGACCAAGTGGGCGCCAAACAAATGCGCGAAGGAGATGCGTTTTTCTCTGATAAACACGCCAATTTTATGATGAATGCCGGGAATGCCACGCAAAAAGAGATTTTGGATCTCGCCAAAAAAGGGGCAAAAGCCGTGTACGAAAAATTTAATATTTCTCTGGTGCCCGAGGTGCGCATTTTGGATGCAAAAGGGGTTTTGCAAAAATGGGATTTTTCTTAAAATTCAAGATAATCATTCCTTTTTATTGCTCAGGATTGCTATGTTGAGAGGATAAAGGTGACGAATAAAACAATGGCACTGAGGAGTCTTTTTGAGCTCGCATGGAAAAAATCAAAAGAGTATGATGGGGGAAGAACGGGGGTAGAGTTTTTATTACTCATCTTTAAAATGGCTTTTGAAAAAGATTTTCAGGCTTGGAGTGAAGGAAAACAAGTTCTTCATAATACCAGTAAAAGACCCTTTTTTCGAGAACGAGAAATTTGGTGGCAGAGCGTTGGAGTAAATGTTGGGTTTGAAATAGACGGAAAAAACAAAGAGAATTCAGAAAAGCTCTTTCTTCGTCCTGTTCTGGTATTAAAAAAACTGAATCACTTTACTTTTTTAGGAGTTCCTCTTACGAGCAAAGAAAAAACAGGGAAATGGTATTATCCACTCTCTCTGAAAGAAAAGAAAAATTTTCTTATTTTTTCTCAAGTGAGAGTATTTGATGCAAAGAGAATGAGTCACCTTTTTTTACAGGTATCAGAAAAAGAATTCGAAAACATTAAAACCGCATTTCTTAATTTTCTTGCTTAAAAAAATAACCCTCCTGAAGAGAAATCTTCAGGAGGTCGTGGCTTACGCCAAAATCTACTGCTATTTTATTCTCGCATTGCCAGTTCTGTCAATATTCATCCCTTTTCTCCCTTCTTATGATTCTTTACCACTACGAACATTGTCCTTTTTGCCAACGGCTTCGGCTTTTTCTGGGCTTTAAAGGGATTCCCTATACCAAACAACTTCTTTCGTATGCCGACACTAAAACCCAAGAAGATCTCATTGGGAAAAGAGTACTTCCCATTATGGATTTTGAAGACGGGATGGTTATCCCGGAATCGTTAGATATTTTGCGGGAAATTGAGATGCGAGTCCCCCATCCTATTGGATTTATTGGCCCCGTAGAAGCGCGTCTCCAGTGGGCTTCTCAAGTGGTTATTACCCTTCCCGGGTATTTTAACCTCCTGTTGCCGTATTATTTAGAGCATTATACCCAAGAATTTGCGCTTCACCCCGATGGTGCAGTGTATTTTCAAAGCTCCAAAGAAAAAAAACGAGGCAAAACATTTGAGGAACTGAAAAAAGAAATTCCTCAAATATACGAAGAGAATATAAAAGCAGGCCTGTTGGATATTGCAGCCGTGGTGGAAGACGAATTTATTATGGGACCTACCTTCTCGGTAGCCGATTGTGTTTTGGCGGCAGATTTGTCTGGACTGCGACTGGTCCCTGGAATAGAACTGCCACCAGAGATTCCTGCCTATATTAAACGCGTAGAAGCGCGGTGTGGGGTAGATTTATTGGCGAATAAAGGAGAGTAGAGGTTTTTAAAATTTCTCAAAATCTTTTAAATCTGCAAACCCGAGATCTTTGGTAATTTTTTTCATAGTTCCGGTAGGGAAATTTTTAGTGTGCTTTGCTAAAAGAACAATTTTCCCCGTGGTTTCATTTTTCCAAAATTCATGAGATCCTTTTGCATTGCGAAAAAACGAGAATCCTAATTTTCGTAATTTTTCTACCACTGTCCTGTATGAAAAACTGGGCATATTTTATGCAAAAGCAGGAATCACAAAGCGTTTTAATGCGTTTATTGGTCGAGTTTTTTGAAGAAATTTTTTCCGTTGTGGTTCGCTTTTTACCGAAAAATAGAGAGGGATATTTTCAATGAGATTATAAAATGCTTCATTTTCTGTTTCTCCAAATGCCGAAAGTTGCAGTTCTTCGCACCAAGCTCCAAAAAGCTCATTCTTGTTTTCTGGTTCAGAAATCTCAATGGTGTAGGAATTATTGATCATAGTGTTTTTTTTATAGCAAAGGGATACTATCATGGAGCTCTTCTTTTAATCAAATAGTATGCCACTCGTTCGTCTTAATAAACACCTCGCTGATAAAGGGATTTGCTCTCGCAGAGCGGCAGATGCCCTCATTGCTGCTGGTTCTGTGCGTATAAATGGAAAAGCGGTCACTGAGCTTGGAACAAAGGTTGATTCCGAAGTAGATACCGTAACGGTAGACGAAAAAACGCTTGAAAAACGGGATGCAGAGCTTCTGTATATCGCCCTCCACAAACCGGTGGGCTATGTCACCTCCACCAAAAAAACGGAAGTGGAGACTCATAATTTTTTAGATCTTTTACCGGCTGATTTTCCACGAGTTTTTCCTGTCGGACGCCTGGATAAAGATTCCTCGGGACTTTTACTCCTCACTAATGATGGAGATTTGGCGTTTCGCCTTTCTCATCCCAAATTTGAGCACGAAAAAGAGTACGAGGTAGAGATTTATAACCCTCTTACCGATGAAATGCTGCAAAAAATGAGGGATGGAATGTATATTTTGGGCAGTAAAACGCGTCCAGCAGTGGTAAAAAAAATGGGAAGGAACTGGTTTTCTATAGTCCTTACGGAGGGGAAAAATCGGCAAATTCGCCGCATGGTACGAGCACTCGGAAGTGGTGTAAAAAATCTCAAACGCGTGCGCATTGGAAAATTTCGGCTTTTGCCCACTTTAAAAAGTGGAGAATTTCAGCAACTTTCCAAAAAAGAGGTTGATCGGTATTTTGGAGAATAAATCTCTCCAATACTTATTATTCGTTCGTATCGGTGAGGCCTTTTAAAATATCTCCAAAAAATATTTCTCCGTTTAAAAATTGTTCTACTAATTCATCATTTTTTCTCAGAAGTGCTTCACAAGCCCTTTCTCCTGAGGCTAATGCTTTTTTGGCGAGCTGTAAAGAGGGGAACCGCTCTTCGTCTACCGCTTCAAAGGTGAGGCTTTTCCCAAATGGCGAAAATGGCGAAATAGAAAATTCTTCAGGAACCTCTTCTCCTCTTGCCTTAAAAAGAGCTCTCGCGATGGGGAGTTTCATATTTGGCGAAGATGCCTCCATAAGAATGTTGCCATCTTCCGTCTCTATTGCCGAGTGCACAATACTTTGGGGATGGACTACGACTTCAAAAATATCAGGCGGAAGGTCAAAAAGTCGTACCGCTTCAATCAACTCAAATGCCTTATTCATAAGTGTTGCCGAGTCGACACTTATTTTGGGCCCCATTGTCCAGGTGGGATGATGGAGCGCATCTTTTGCTGTGAGTGACGAAAATGACGAAAGAGGATGTTGAGTAGCGTCCCGGAACGGTCCTCCTGATGCCGTAAGCCATATTTTTTTTATCCTTTTTTTCTGCACTTTTTCTAGCAGCGAAGCCATGGAAGAGTGCTCCGAATCAATGGGGAAAAGCTGAATACTATTGTTTTTTATGGTGTCCATAATGGCAAGCCCTTTCATAACCAGAGATTCTTTATTTGCCAAACAAAGATTAGTGCCGTGGTGTTTTATGATCTCTTCTGTGGCTTTTACTCCAGCTATACCGCTTATGGCATTGACATAAATGTCAGCATTTTTTTCTGCAATTTGAGAAAGCCCTTCTTCTCCAAAAAAGAAATGGCTTTTATCCAGGCTTTTGGGGATCGTTTTTGTTCCGGGTTGGTCACAAAAGACAAAGGGGACATTCCATTTTTCTGATATGTCCAAGAGTTTTTCCCATTGTTTCCCTCCTGATATTCCCACGAGATCAAAAGCCTCTGGAAATTGCTCTAAAATTTCCAGGGTTTGAGTCCCAATGCTTCCGGTAGCTCCCAAGAGAATAATAGATTTTTTCATACAAAATATTGAAATATTTTCTTAAAAAACGCAGGTATTCCATTCTGTCGACCATAAGAAAATGCTCCTTTGAGGAACGAAAGAATTCCGCCATTCATATCCAAGGCTCTCAAAGCTCTGTCAGGAGCAATTTTTTGAGAGAGGATAAACTCCTCTATCGGCTTAAAGAGAAGGTCTTCGTGAAAAATATTTTCCACTATTTGCTTCCCATTTTCGCCATACTTTTTTCGAAGTGTCTCATCTCTGCTGAGAATGAGGATTTTTTCTGCTATTTCGTCACTATTGCCACTTGCTGCTACCAGTCCACATTCGTATTGCGCCACTCTTTCTGCAATTTCACTCCCGGAGGTTGTAATAACGGGCAGTCCAAACTTCATCATTTCATTTATACGGTTCCTGGCACCAGTTTCTGTTTCAGTGCATAAAATGTCAGTGCTGATTCCTATGTCGCTGGCGTTATATACGCTTGCCATGTCTTTTGTTGCTATCCAGCCCAAAAATACAAATCGATTTTTATATTTTGATTGTCGAATGCGTTCCTGAAATCGTCCAAAAACACCGGTGGCAATTTTGTCTATATTTCCTCCTGTTGATACGAAGAAAACCTTTTCATCCCGGGCCATTGCTTTCTCTAATCCTTCAAAGAGGCTTTTTTCATCCACCCAATTATTATATCCCCCTATAAAAGAAATAACGGTGGCACCTTCAGGAATCCCTTTTTCTTTTCTTATTTCTCTTAATGGGAGAAGTTCTTCATCCAGTGCAAATTTTTTGGTCGCATTTGGGATACTCGTTACGAAATCATAATTATTTGTTTCTTTTCTAATCCTTCCAATGCTCGCCAGTTCGCCAATGGTGGCGAAGCGCTGTGGCGTCGAAACCGTCGAAACTTTGTCGGCTCTCAAGAGTACTGTTTTTTCCTGATGCCAGGAGTTGGGAATAAGAGCGTTACTTCCTGTCTCCCCTGCTCTTACCTGTGCCTCTGCCATAATCCAACCATTTAAATCCGCCCAAAAAGGGGTTTCTTTGGGCAGAGTTTTTGCAGCGACAAAGCTGGGGAAGGTATTGACTGCAATACAAATATCTGGTGAAAAATTTTTAATTTTATGGCGAATCTGTCGAAAAAGAAAAGGGTCTGATCTGGAAATGCGAAAACTTCCATCTTCCTCTTTCTGTTCTTTTGGAAGTGCTTCTGAGTGTATAAGAATGCTAAAAACTTCATATTGTCCTTTTGTAAGGGGCGATAAAAACTGTTCTGTGCGCAGTCCTCCGGCATTACGAATCCCTTCTCCTTCAAAGGGAAGCGGTCCGGAGCCAATAAGAAGAATTTTTTTTTGCATATTTGCATCCTAATGTCTTTCCTCTAGAAAAACAAGTTTTCCTATGGCAGAATACCCCTACCGAACCTCTTTTTTTCGCATTATGTTGCACATTTGGGATTCTCGCCGTCGGGCACTTATTCCCTTTACCCCTCTTAAAAAAGGGGTTGTAAACTTTTATTCTTGCGGTCCCACCGTATATAACGAGGTCCATATTGGAAATATTCGATCATTCCTTTTTGCTGATACTCTTCGTCGTTGGCTTCAGTATGGAGAAAATTATGAGGTCCAATGGGTCATGAATATTACCGATGTGGATGATAAAACCATTCGTGATTCTCAAAAACGCTTTCCTGAAATGCCTCCCATGGATGCTTTGCTCCAGTTTACGGGATTATATACAGATCTTTTTTTCGAGACGCTTGGGAAATTAAATATCCAAAAATCAGATTTTTATTCCAATCCGAAAGCGACAGATGCTGTTTCTGCCATGCAAGATCTCGTGCAAAAAATTTATAACAATGGCTTTGCGTATATAAAAGATGGATCTGTCTATTTTGATGTTCAAAAGTACTCAAAATTGTATAAATACGGCCATTTAGCGGATGTCCATTTTGACGAACAGCAGAAAACAGGACGGATTGAGGCGGATGAATATGAAAAAGAAAATGCTGCCGATTTTGTCCTCTGGAAAGGAAAAAAAGAAGGAGAACCATTCTGGAATTACGAATTAAAAATTAAGAATGAAGAATTATTGCAGGACGAGCAAAGGGTAAAAAATAAGAAGCAAAAAGAGAAAATTCTTTCTCTTCCCGGGCGTCCAGGGTGGCATTTGGAATGTTCTGCCATGGAAAAAGAAGCCTTTGGTCTTCCGTTCGACATCCACTCTGGTGGAGTTGACCTCTGCTTCCCACATCATGAAGACGAAATAGCTCAAAGTACGGCGGGGTATGGAATAGACCCTAATCCCTATTGGGTCCATAATGAGCACCTCTTTGTGGAAGGTCAAAAAATGAGCAAGTCTTTGGGAAACTTTTTTACGCTTTCCGATCTCCAAGGAAAAGGGTTTTCACCAGAAGTGATTCGATTTTTTCTGGTGACCAATCATTACCGCACTAAACTCAATCTTTCCTTTGAGGCTTTGGAAGGGGCAAAAAAAACGCTCCAGAGAATTCGGAATGCGGTGCGAGGGATTGCAACACTTCCGATTCCTTCGCAAAATGAGGAGACTTCTGCTGCACAGGATTTTGAAAACACTTTTAAAAAAGAATTTTCAGCAGCAATGGAGGATGACCTGAATGTTGCCGTAGCAATGGCAAAAACGCATGAGTACCTCTCTTCTCTTTCTCAAAATTCGTCACTTCTGACATCTTCGACACACAAAACACTCCACTGGCTAGAATCTCTTTTTGGAGTTTCTCTTTTTCCTCAAGATCAAGTCGTTCCAGATGAAGTGCTCCTTTGGGTAAAACAGAGAGATGAGGCTCGAGTGCAGAAAAATTGGGCAGAGTCTGATCGACTTCGAGCCCTTATTCATGAGCAAGGTTTTGAGGTTCGTGATACTCCCAGCGGTGGAGAGCTCTTACCCCTCGCTGTATGAAAGATCTTCCCCGGAACCATCCTTCTTCTGCGTTTGGTGTTTTTTTATGGACTACCGTTTTTTTGGCGGGTCTCACGGTTGTTTTTCTGTACCTTTTCGGTCAGCGCTATGATTTTTCCTCTGGAAAGATTCTCTCCACGGGGGTTGTGACGCTCTCTGCATCACAGCGGGCGCATTTTTTTGTAAATGACGATTATTTGGCGCTTACTCCATTTGAGCGACTGGGAAATATTCAGTTCGGTGATTATTTGGGATGCTTAGAGGCGAGTGGCTATGTTCCGGAATGCTTTGCCTTTACGGTAGGAGAGAAGATTGTGAGGAGAGATAATGTATATCTGTGGCCAAGAATTGCCAAAATTGCCAATAAAGATTGGGGGGGGCTTGATAAAGTACAATGGGATCCCAAGGGAAGAGGGTTTTTATCCTATGATGAAGCCTCAAAGATGTTTTGGGGGGTTAACTTTTCCCAATATGGACAAGCCGTATACGAAGCTCCTCAAGAAGCGGTAAATACCACAAAAATGACAGACGCTCTTTTTGACGAAGCCTTTCGTATTAATCCTGCCTTTCTTGACGCCCTAAGTGACCCCCTCTCGCTCCATAAAAAAGAGTATGTTTTTGTGGGAGGTCAGGTTTTTGAGTTAGACACTCAAAGCGAAGAAAAGAAGAAGCTCTTAGCCTCTTTTGATAAACCGGTGGAGAAAATTATTCCTCTTCCCGGAAGAGACATTATAATAGTGGTTACGACTGATGCACTTTTGGCGCTCCGTCCTACGGGCGACAGTGTCCAAGAAATTTCTTCCCGCGACCCTAAAAGTCCTGTTTTTTATTCCTCTGCCCGAGATGAAATTTTTTGGCAAAAAGAAAACCATATCCGAAGTTTCTGGTTCTCTGCGGGCGGGCTTCAGGATAATGGCAGTGGGTTCCAGATTTTTCAGTAGGCTATCGAACAAAAACGCTTCCGGTTACCTGTTTTTCTAACATTTGGATCCGAATTTCGTGTTGGTCTATTTGGTATCCTGCCATTTTTATTTCTTGCTCGTTATCGGCATTTTGTCCCACAATGTTTTCTATTTTGCCGATAATGCGTTGTTCTGAGGCTCGAATCTCTGTTCTCATACGGTCTTCTGAATGCTGAATAAGCTTTTCCATTACTTCAAAAGTATGTTCTTTTTGGCTCATCATTTCGTTAAACAATTTTTGTTCAGAAGTAGAAATGGTGTTCTCCAATTTTTTATTTTGTCTTTTTTCGGAGGTAGAAATGGTATCTTGAAGGTTTTTATTTTGTCTTTTTTCGGATGCAGAAATGGCATCTTGAAGGTTTTTATTTTGCCTTTTTTCGGAGGCAGAAATAGCATCTGTGAGTTTTGTATCTTGCCGTTCTTCTAAAGAGTCTAGTTTTTTTCCTTGCCGTTCTTCAGAAGCCAGAATGGAAGTCTCTATTTTTTGAGACATTCGTTCTTCGGAACTCATGAAGAGTTCTAGCAGTTCTGCCTTTTGTTCTGTGGTAAATCCTGCCATATTGTGCCTTAAAATAAGTCTTTCCTACTGTATTCCTTTTCTTTTTCCTCTGTCAAAAAAATGATTTTTCCAAAAAGTGAAACACTTTTTCAAAACAATCCGTTTTATGAAGCGTACACTTCTTTGGTTTCTCAAATAGAATTCGAATGGAAAAAGTCTCTGAGAAACGAAAAGGAAGCAGAAAAAAAGTTTGACAGGTAAGGGAGTGTCTCTGTAGTATTCGCGGGAATTAAAAAAAAGGGGGTTAAAAAAGCGAGGGAAAACGATAAATGTATCGGGAGTGTACTCCCGTTGAATGCGGCTGGTCTTTTACATCATGGGCACAAATGAGGATATAAAATGGGTGGATACCTCAAACGATGAATTATATTCCTTTTCTTGGATTACAGCGCCAAAGAAGAGGGTTTTTCTGTCTCCGCTGTTATTTTTCGTCTTTCCATATTGGTGGAAAGATTTGTTCTTTTTTCTTTTTCTTTATGAAAGCACTCAAGAAAATTCTTGCCAGTGTTTCCGCTCTCTCTATCGCCCTTTTGGCGGTATCGTCAAGCGCTTTGGCGTTTAACGATGTAGAAGGACACTGGGTACAGACTGGAGGGTATTTAGATACTCTCGTAAATGAAGGTGTTATTGATGGCACCAAGGATACATTTCGGCCAGATGCGAATTTGAACCGTGCTGAACTGATTAAAATGGTCGTAAATTACGACAATGGAGGTGTAGATCCTACTTCAGATGACTACACTATTCCTACTACTCCTACTTTCTCTGATGTAGCGAAAGATGCATGGTACTACAACCATGTTGAAGCTGCTGCAGGTGACCTTGGAATCGTTGATTCTACTAAGGGAACTTTCCGACCAACTGCAAACATTACTCGAGCAGAAGCGCTCAAGATTATGACTCTTGGTCTTCAGGTAGCATCAAACAGTGATCGAGTAGCTCCTTACGCTGATGTAAAAGCGGGAGATTGGTACTATGATTATGTAACAACTGCTTACAATAATGGTATTATTAAAGCTGCTGACAACTTCCGACCTGGTGATAATATCACTCGGGCAGAAGCGGCAAAGATTTTCGCTGCTGCTTTAAATCCAGTAGTAATTACTCCAACTCCTACGGTAACTGTTACGCCTACAACTTCTGGAACTCCAGCTCCAACTGCTACTCCTATGTCAAACGGAACATTGGAAGTAAGTCTTTCTAAGACTACTCCTGCTGCAAACTCAGTTCCTTGTAATGCACAATCTTTAGTGTTTGCAAAGTACGACCTTGCAACTTCTGGTGAAGATGTAGCCGTAAACGGAATTACTCTTAACCGATCAGAACTCGGATCAAAGGATGACTTTTCTCGAGTTTGGATTGAAGATGAAACAGGTGCTCGAATTACTGCTCGTCAAACCGTTGGTTCTGACGAAACAGCTCCTATTACTTTTAACACTCCATTAGTGGTAAAGGCAGGACAGGTTCGAACTATCTCTGTAGTAGCAAAGTTAAAAGCATTTAACGATGTTAACTCAGATGGTATTAAACAATCTACAGAAGCTTGCTACTCAGGACGATACAACGCCCTTGGTATTTCTGCTTCTACAAATGTTCTTACAAACGGAAAAGTTTCTGGTGCCTTCCCATTGGTAGGTGCTCGAATGCAGACAGTGGACTACGCTACTGCAACTCTTTCTTCTAGTATTGCAGGAAGCACTTCTACTTACCAAGTAGGAGACACTGACAAAGAGCTTGGACAATGGAGATTGACGAACAATCACTCTACACGAGATATTCTCTTTAAGACATTAACCGTTAAAAACGAAGGAACAGGAAAGATTGCTACAGACCTTGCAAACTTGAAATTAGTAGTAAACGGAAAGACTATCTCTAAGTCTGTAACCACTACTGGAGAATATGCAACTTTCGTTTTTGATGCCTACACTCTTCCAGCAGGACGGACTGATTCTTTCTATATCCGAGGAGATATCGTAGGTCAAGATTCAGCATCTGCTGAAACTATTAAGCTTACTGTTCGATACTCAGAAGACTTTTCTGCTATTGAAACCAGTACTGGATTCGGAATTTCTCACGATTTGGATACGGTATTTACCGCAGCAGCTGCTACGGCATACACTATTCAAGGAGGAGATACAACTTTTGTAAAATCTTCAACAGCTCCTGCTTCTCAAACAAAGCCTAAGGGTGCTATTGCTGCGGTATTCTTGGATTCAAGCCTTACTGTAAAACAAGACTTTACAACTGATGCTATTATCGTAACTTTATACGCTAATACTCCAAATAATCTTATTACTGCAGCATATACAGACACTGCTACTCCGCCCGTCTTTCATCCAGCTGTATATGGAACAACTACTGCTTCTGTAGCTGCTGACCTTAAGAACTTAAAACTTCTTGTGGATGGTGCTTCTGTTCAGACCAAATCAGGTGATACTGCTGACTTCACTTCTTGTGCAGCTGATACAGCACTTGGAGCAAATGGTTTGAAATGTACTCTTAATTTCGATTCTACTGTTCGTTTGAACAAAGGAATTCGATCTGTAAAATTGGTAGGAGACATTGAAAACAACGCCGTTTCTGGTGGAAAATATCGAGCAGAAATTGCAGGTTCTACTGCTTTCACTTCTGCAAAGTACATTTCTAACGATCGATCTATTGCAACCGTTGCAGGAACAGTAACCGGAGGGGACATCACTATTGGTGCTTCTAACCTGACTATTTCTGAAAACTCAGGATACTCTGCTGGACAGAAATTCGTTTCTGGTGCTCAAAACATCACTATCGGAAAGTTTACTGTTAAGGCAAACGATTCTGATGATGTTCGAGTAACACGATTAAAATTCGCTTTGATACCTGCAGCTGCTCCTGCAACTTCAGTAAGTGGTGCTGACATTCCTTCTGCGATGGTATTTGTAGACGGTGTTCAGAAAGGAACGACTCAGTCATTTACTACTGGAACTACTGGAACGGTAGATTTCTCAAGTGTTGACTTTACGGTGCTTTCTAACAAGCAAGCCGTAGTAGAGCTCAAGGCAAACTTGACTAACTCTGCTTCTGGAAACCTTCAGGTGGCCTTGTCTGGTATTGATGCAAAAGATACGAGCAGTTCTTACGCAAGTATTAACAGTTCCGCTACTTTTCCTACTTATACGGCTGCTACTACTGGGGTAAACCTTGCTATCCAAACGGCTGGTACACTTTCTATTGCGAATAACTCTAGTACTCCAACGAGTGCCGTTATTTCTCCAAAAACAGCTGAAACGAACCTTGGTATCTTCACTCTTTCTGCACAAGACGATGATGTAAAAATCACCAACTTGTACTTCCAGACTGTTGCTGCTGATGGTACAACTCCTGTAAATATTGCTTCTCGAATTAAAACCATTTCTCTTTACGACGATAAGGGGGTAAAGATTACAGATGGTGTAGTAAACGGAACAACCGGATATGTATACTTCGATATTGGAAACTCTTCTACCCTTGTAGTTCCACGAAATTCTAACAGCTACAAAATCTTTGTATCTGCTACTTTCAACGACATTACGACTGTTGCTCAAACTGCAAGCGTTATTAAGTTGGCTCTTAATGGAGTTCCAACTGATGCCGTAAGTGGAACAGCTACAACTGGTGTTCGAGCAGTTTCTGTGGGAAACAATAATGTTCTTGCGACTGTAGCTGAAACAGGAGCGGTTGCTTCTGAGACAATGTTCTTGGCTAAATCTTCTCTTTCTTTCGCTTCTGTAGATGATTCATCACTTGTTTCTACTACTACGAAGTTTTCAGGAAACTCTGCTATGAAAGCGTATGCATTTACCGTAAAGGCTGATGCGGCTGGTGATGCTGAGCTTGGTTCTGTGGTTTTGAATATTTCAAAATCTGGAGCTGCGGCTGTGTCAAACATTCGAGTGTATGAGAAAGGAAAAGAATCTACTCTTTTAGTAGATGCTGCAGCTGCTCCTGATGCTGATAAAAATCAGCAATTGAGTTTTTCAACTGCACAGAGAATTTCTGCAGGAACTACTAAGACCTACATCGTAGAGCTTAATGTTACTGGAGGAGCTATCGGTGATGGTCTTTCTGTACGACTTGTAAGTGGTACAGGGGATGCTGCTTTCGGAAAGATTGCTGCTCCTCTTGCTGGTCTTACTACACAATGGTCAGACTTTGCAGATACTGCACATAGCTCTACTCCTGCACCTTTACTTGACTGGTTCAAGGGGTACAAGCTTGATGGTTTGAACTCTATGTCTTCTCGATCTTACTCTGCTAACTAATTGTTAGTGTGAGTCTTGAGAACAGATAGAAAATCCCCGCGGGTTTATCCCGCGGGGATTAAAATAGGAATTTAAAGCCTCTCACGAAGCAATTTGTGAGGGGCTTTTTTGCGTTTACGCTGGAAATCGACCCCGCGGAGAACCAACCCCGCGGGTTCATGGATCCGCAACCCGCGGGGTTAAAGGGGCACCCGCGGGGTCAAACGGTGAACACTCCCCAACCTTGCGGGTTCATGGAGTCGCAACCAGCTGGGTTAAGTGGAAAATCCCTCAGGATTGAAAGGGCGTATTGTACTTGTTATTATTTGATCATCTTTCTAACCCCGCGGGTTTATGGCCCCACAACCCGCGGGGTTTACTCCTTTTTTCCATTCCTATGCCTACAGCCCAACGAGTATTTTCTGATGGTGAGTATTACCATATTTACAATAGAGGGGTTTTAAAATCGACTATTTTTCACGATGATCAAGATTATAACCGCTTTATGAATACCATTCAGAAGTATAAAGAAGAATTCCCAGTAAAAATTTTGGCGTATGCTGTTTTGCCCAATCACTTTCATTTTCTTCTCGGTGAACCAGAGTGGGGAGACCAACCCCGCGGGTTTGTGGAGCAGGTAACCCGCGGGGTTATCTCTCATTTTATGCATCGCCTCTGCACTTCATACGCAAAATATTATCAAACTCGTTACTCTAAAACGCATTCAGGAGTTGTGTTTCAGGGGCGTTTTAAATCCAAATACATCGACTCTGATGCCTATCTCCTTCAGCTTCTCCATTACATCCATAGCCAGCCTGTTCACCACCAGCTTGCTCAAAAAAATCTTGAATGGTCGTATACTTCCCTGTGGGAGTATTACCATGCTCAAAAATCTCTCTTCCGATTAGTAGATGATGATACGGCTATTGATAAAGATTCTTATTCTTCATCGTTCTCGGCGTATGTTTTTCATCCCACTGGTGATGAGGAGTTTGAGGAGGAATAGAAAAAACTGGTATTGGAGCCCTTTACAAAAGGGCTCTATGACTTCTGTGGAAAAAACAAGAATTGATTTTTATGAGCGCTTTAGTTAGACTCTTAATGCCTTTTTACGATAGAGATATATGACAACACTTATTGTTGATGAAAATATTCAGTTAAAAACGAATCATTTTGGAACATTGCAAGAGGTTTTATCTGTTCTCTATGAAGAGCTTTTGGAACAAAAAATGCAGTATGCTAAGAGCCATGAAGTATTTATAGATTTTTAAGTTTATGCGGCAAATAGATGCAGTGTACATCACCGAGCATTGTGTTGAATTTTTAAAGCAGAGAAATTTAGAGGCACAATGGCATAAGGTAAAGGATCTTCTTTTGAATGGAAATATTATAGCCGTAGATTTTAAAAAAAGGAGACCCTATAAATCCGAAAAATATTTGAAATAAATGATCACCAAAACGATTAGTACTTTTTTCTTTCTTATGCCCATCTCTCGCGCTCTCATCTCTGTTTCCGATAAAACTGGACTTCTCCCGTTGGCAAGATTTTTAGCCGAAAGAGGAGTTGAAATCCTCTCTACTGGAGGAACGGCAAAAACCCTTCGGGAAAATAATATTCCCGTATTGGATGTGTCCGAATATACTGGCTTCCCAGAAATGCTGGATGGACGAGTGAAAACTCTGCATCCTAAAATCCATGGAGGGCTTTTGTATGTCCGTGGAAATGCAGAACACGAAAAAACCGTGGCAGAGCATGATATAGGCGCTATTGATCTCGTAATTGTTAATTTATACCCATTTGCAGAGGTTTTAAAAAAAGGAGGAACAAAAGAGGAGCTGATTGAGAATATTGATATTGGAGGGCCTTCTATGCTCCGCAGTGCTGCGAAAAATTTTAAAAGCGTTACCGTGGTCACCGACCCCGCGGATTATCCCCTGCTCATTCAAGAACTCTCCGAAAATAATGGAGAAACAACGCTCGAGACTCGTGCGATGCTCATGGGAAAGGTATATGCCACTACTGCGGCGTATGACGCTCTTATTGCCAGTTCTTTTTCACATTTTTTTGCTATTGGAGGGACGGAGGTTTTTCCCCTTCGCTACGGTGAAAATCCTCACCAAAAAGCAGCGTTTTATACGCTCGGAAATACGGAGGATATTTCTCTTCCCAATGCACATCAAATACAAGGAAAAGACCTTTCTTATAATAATATTCTCGATGCTGATTCCGCCCTGCGCGCTGTGCTAGAGTTTTCTGAAGATCCTGCCTGCATTATTGTGAAACATCTCTCTCCCTGTGGAGTTGCGCAAGGAAAAACCCTTTTAGAGGCATACGAAAAATCTCTTGCCTCTGATCTTGTTTCCGCTTTTGGAGGAGTGATTGCGTGCAATAGAGAAGTAACGGGTGCGGTAGCAGAAAAAATGTCAGAACTCTTTTTAGAAATTATTATTGCGCCGGCGTTTTCTTTGGAAGCCCGAGAAATATTTCAAAAAACGCCGAATCTTCGCGTTTTAACACTCTCTCCTTTTGTAAAATCTCAAAAACAAAAAGATGTAAGAGCGGTTTTAGGAGGTTTTTTAGTGCAAGATGCGGATACTGCTGAAGTTGCTGAGGAGGGCATTACTATTGCCACCACTCGAGCCCCTACTCCGGAAGAGATGGGAAACCTGCTTTTTGCCTGGAAATGCGTGAAGAGTGTGAAATCTAATGCCATTGTAATCGCGAAGAACGGAGCTACGGTTGGGATTGGAGGAGGTCTTACTTCTCGGGTAGATGCTTCCGAACTCGCCGTAAAAAAGGCTGGAGAAAAGGCATTGGGTGCGGTTGCTGCCAGTGACGCATTTTTCCCTTTTGCAGATGGACCAGAGGCACTCGGGAAAGCAGGAATTACCGCCATTATTCAACCCGGAGGTTCCAAACGGGACGCAGAAGTGATTGAAAAATGCAATGAACTCGGGATTGCTATGGTCTTTACTGGTATTCGGGCGTTCCGGCACTAATTTTGTACACCCGTGTTCCATCTGGAAACGAGAGGACTTTTTCGTATTCGTGTTCAAAAAAATCTTCGTCTGCGCTCCAGTCTCGTCTGGCTGCGGAGTCTATGACCACAAATTGAACTCCTAATTCTGCGAAGAGTTTTTTTGCCGGGGCTCCGCCAGAAAACATTTTTTGTACTGCTTCAGATCTGGGGTTGGTGTTAATTCCATATGATTGGAGCCATCCTCGGTAACCCATTACCATTTGATTGGGAGTAAGGGGGCCCACAAAGGTTTTAAAATAGTCACTCGTGAGAATGAGGGCCTCTGGAGGGATATTTCCCCGAAACACTTCGGCTTTTTTAAGTTCTGGTGCGGAAAAAATTTGAAGAGGATTCCCAGCAGAAAAAAACGGAGAAAAGCTCATCCAAATTCCGGAAATGGTCGCGAGAATCCCCCATAGAAAAATTCCCGTCTGTATTCCCCATTTGGTTTTCCGTTCTGGAGTTTTGCTTTTTTCCCATGCCCACTGTACTGCTTTCCCTCCTAATACCCCCACAAAAAAGAGAACCCATACCCAAATTTTGGTGTTGTCCCACCAGTTGGGCTGTAGCTGAATAATATTGGAAATGAGAAATACTCCCGCAACGCTGACAAAAACTTCCCAAATGCGTATGACGGCTTCTGATTCTTTTGCTCCCTCGTTTCTATTCCATACTTTTATAAAGAGCGGCTTCCAGAGAAACAGAAAGAGGAGGGGGATTACTCCCCAGTTTTTTAGCCAGAATACCACTGCGTTTTCTCCTGCCCATCGGAGAGGGAAAAGAGAGAGGAATGACTCAGTATCCCGCAATAATACGACCGAAAAAACAGGGATAGCAATCGTTATCGCACCCATTCCTATCCAAAGAAATGAATACCATTTTTTAATATTCCACACTCCTAAAAGAGCAAAAAATAGGAATGCAAACAGGAGGGAATGAGTATGGAGAAAAGAAAGCATCCCAAATCCACAGCCGAGTAAAAAGAGGTGAAGAGATGAAGTCCCTTGGAAATCTTTTTTCCACCATTTACAAAAAATCCCAAATAGGAAAAAACCCACTCCCATGCCCCACATCAGGGCTCGTTGGGGTAAAAAAGAGGTCTCAAAAAATGCTTTCCAGTGATACCCTTGTTTTACTAAAAACGCATCTTGTTCGTAGTCTCTCTGAGAAAGAATATGCGCGAGATCTGGGGAAGAGAAGAGGGTAAAAACATGAAATCCTGCTCCGAAAAAAAGCAGCGAGAGTGCAAAAAACGGAATCCATCGTGATCCCGTAAGGGTATATGCTAAAAAATATGCTCCTCCCAAAAATATAAAAGTTCCCAGTATCATCGGGAGCAGCATTGCAAAAACCAGATCTCCGGATAATGCGTATAAAACTCCAGAAAACCAGTTGACGAAAAATGGATAATTAAGCGGTGCTTCGGCGTATATTGGATTGTGTGTGAGGACATACCAAAATGGGAGCTTGGAAAACGCCATCACTTGCGAGAGATGCATCATCCAGTCGGCATTGATAATCCACGAATAACTATAAATTCCGCCGTCTTCCCGGGTAAAAAAGGCCGCCAAAATTCCCGCCACTAACACTCCTCCAAATCCCAAAAAGAGGAGAGTAAGAGGAAGAAAATGCCGATGGTGGAGGGCGGAGAATTTCAATGCTTATAATATTTGCCCCGGAGTGAGAATCCCAAAGAGTAGCGAAACGGAGAGGAGAAAAAAACAAAATGCGAAAAAGAAAAAAATCATGCGTCCGCGATGGGTAGCGGTTAAAGATGCCACCAGTCGTGCGCGCTCTCCCTCTAGCTTTTCTATTTCTTCTTCCAATTCTCGGTGGTTTTGTTGGGCTTCCAAAAGGGGGACCGATTGCTTTGCCTCCGTTTCTAAAACGCCCAATTGATAGTGCATTTGGCGTAGCAGTGCATCTTTTTTTGCCAATTCCTCTTTTGCTTCCTGATATAAAATTTGGTATTTGGAGGAGTTTTCTCCGGAAATCTGAATTTCTTGTCCCTCTGAAACAACATGGGCAACAGCAGGATCTTTTTGATTTTTCCAGGCATCCAGCTCTTCTTTTACTAAAAAAACCTTTCCTGCTTTTCTTTTAATAGAAAATGTTTTTCTGGCGATATATCGGTCGAGGGTGCGAGTAGACAATTCCAAAAAATCGGCAGCATCTTTTCTATCCAAGAGTTCCAAAGTCATATCATGTAAAAAAGGATTGAAATCTTCGCACATTTTGCCAAAATAGTGGCGACAGTGTCCAGTTTCTTTTTTTATGCCTTCTGCTCTTGTTCTTTCTGGCGGTGGAGCCCTTGGTGCGGCCCATATTGGCGTGTTAAAAGCTGTTCAAAATCATTACTCTTTCGACACTTTTGCCGGGGTCTCCGCGGGGGCAATTGTCGCAGCAGCGTATGCCTGCGGGAAATCCCCTGAGGAAATTGCGAATATTCTCCATTCTCAAAATTTTTTTTCCCTGGCGTTTGACTTTACCCCTCGTAATTTTGGAATTTTAAGGGGAAGGAAAATCCTTTCTCTTTTGGAAAAGGTGTTTGAAGGGAAAAATTTTGAAGATCTTTTGCCAGAGAAACAGCTTTTTGTGGGGGCGACTGATTTTTCTACTGGTGAGCAGGTTATTTTGCATTCCGGAAGTATTGCCAAAGCGGTGCGGGCATCTCTTTCTATTCCACTCCTGTTTGAACCGTTTTTTCACGAGGGGAAATGGTTGGTAGACGGAGGGATTTCTCAAAATTTTCCAGTGGATATTGTTTTAGACCGCTTCCCTCAGAAAGAAATCATTGGCGTAGATGTCGGAACAGCCCTGCACACCAATATGGATTTCTCAAAAAGCTCACCTTTTAAAAAAATAGCCGCTCTTCATCGATCTTTGGAGCAAACTTTCCGTATTTTTTTTAAAAATCAGCAGCCTGCTTGTTTCCCTCCTCAGGTATTTTGCATTCGTCCTGAGCTCTCTTCCTTTTCTTCCGCTGGAATTCGCACTCTTTTAGCCATTGAAGCATCAGGATATGAGGCGGGAGAAAATTTCTTAAAAAAAGTATTGACGGGGGGTAATGAGACACTGTAAAGTTTTTCGGCTCTCAACTTTTTAGAAAGTGAGGGCGAGCTTTGGAGCCTCAAAAGTTTTTCTGAGGTTTCTCTCTTGCGGTCTTTAACATAATCGGAAAAAGTAAATTTTCTTTCCTAGAAAATCGTAACTGAAACGCTCTTTTTAAAAGAGGGTTTTAAATATTGAAGATTGAGAATTTTTTTGAGATTTTTCTTAAAAAACTTGAAAACTGGACAACAGAAATGTTTGTCAAACTGATGTCAAAGGCAAAAAAGAACAAAAAGCGTATAATGGATGCCTTGATTCTGAAGCTCCGATGAAGGACGCGGGAGACTGCGATAAGCCTCGGCGAGTCGTCAAACAGACACTGACCCGAGGATTTCCGAATGGGGAAACCCTCTCCGCTTAGCGGAGAACCCATACCTGAACACATAGGGTATGTGGAGGATACACAGCGAACTGAAACATCTCAGTAACTGTGGAAGAGAAATCAACCGAGATCCCCTGAGTAGCGGCGAGCGAAACGGGACTAGCCCAAACCATGTTTACATGGGGTTGTAGGACCTCAACATCTGGATATTTCATGCAGCGAAAGAGTGTTGGAAAGCACTGCCGTAGAAGGTGATAGCCCTGTACGCGAAACACGAAATATTTGGTAGAGTGTTCCTGAGTAGGGTCGGACACGAGTAATCCGGCCTGAAGCTGGGGGGCCCACCCTCCAAGGCTAAAGAGGCTTCAGAAATCGATAGTGAACAAGTACCGTGAGGGAAAGGTGAAAAGAACCCCGGAAGGGGAGTGAAATAGATCCTGAAATTATGCGCTTATAAAGAGTCGAAGTTCTCTCGCTTGCGGGAGGATAACGGCATACTTTTTGTAGAACGGCTGAGCGAGTTAGCTGTGTGCGGCAAGGTTAAGCCAGTAATAGGCGGAGCCGAAGCGAAAGCGAGTCTGAATAGGGCGTAAGTCGCACGCACTAGACCCGAAACCGGGTGAGCTAGCCATGGGCAGGCTGAAGCGTATGTAAAAGTACGTGGAGGGCCGAACCCACTTGCGTTGTAAGGCAAGGGGATGACCTGTGGTTAGGGGTGAAAAGCCAATCGAACCCGGAGATAGCTGGTTCTCTCCGAAATAGCTTTAGGGCTAGCCTCGAGTGTTAACTGATGGGGGTAGAGCTCTGTCAAGGCTAGGGCCCTCCACAAAGGGTACCAAACCTTAACAAACTTCGAATACCATCATGAATTACTCGGGAGTCAGACGGTGACAGCTAAGTGCCATCGTCAAAAGGGGAACAGCCCAGACCGCCATCTAAGGTCCCTAATATCGTTTTAGTGGAAAAGGAAGTGAGGATGTTTAAATAACCAGGAGGTTGGCTTAGAAGCAGCCATTCCTTTAAAGAGTGCGTAATAGCTCACTGGTCGAATGTTCTTGCGCCGAAAATATAACGGGGCTCAAATCGATAACCGAAGATGCGGGCTTCTGCTTTATGCGGGAGCGGTAGGAGAGCGTTGTGCTCTGCGTTGAAGTTGAACTGTAAAGTTTGGTGGAGCGTGCACAAGTGAAAATGCTCAGATGAGTAAGTGAAATGTATGTGAAAACCATACACACCGTAAGACCAAGGTTTCCCACGCAACGGCAATCGGCGTGGGGTTAGTCGGTCCTAAGACGAGGACGAAAGTCGTAGCCGATGGACATCCGGTTAATATTCCGGAACCAGAAATGTTTCGCCCAACACAAAGTGTCGGAAGTTCTTTTTCGGATCCAATCCCTTCGGGGTGAGGGGAAAAAAGAGAATGGAATTCATGGCGTGAGCAATGGAAGGACGCCCTTTGGTATCCTGAGCCCGTAAATGAATTCGGGTACAAGTGTCTAGGTATTGATGCTGGTAGGTAAATCCGCCGGCGGAGCTGAAGCACGAGTTCGAATGTCTGAACGCGAGTTCGGATGAGTCGGGAGACCCAAGGGGACTAGAAAATCTCCTAGCGAGAAACATTACTGTCCGTACCGCAAACCAACGCTGGTGGTCGAGTCGAGTAGACTCAGGTGATCGGGATAACATGTGTTAAGGAACTCGGCAAAATAACGTCCGTAACTTCGGGATAAGGACTGCTCAAGTCTCTCATTTTTTAAATGAGGGCGGAGAGCCGCAGTAAAAGAGCGCGGGCGACTGTTTACCAAAAACACAGGTCTCTGCAAACTCCGAAAGAGGAAGTATAGGGGCTGACCCCTGCCCAGTGCCAGAAGGTCACGAGGAGTGGTTAACGCTGCGAATCTAAGCCCTGGTGAACGGCGGCCGTAACTATAACGGTCCTAAGGTAGCGAAATTCCTTGTCGG
>JBAXIU010000017.1:0-26750 GCA_037138215.1 Candidatus Peregrinibacteria bacterium
AAACTCCTCCTCATTTTAATTCACTCTGTTGCACTTCGAATTAAAATCTAGGACAAATCGTGCTTTTTGCGTATCTCTTGCCTTTTGCACGCGTTCGGCTATTTTTTCACTGCTTTCTGAATCCTCTTTCCCGGCGAGTTTTTCAAATTTTACGGGAGACACATCAATATACAAATCAATACGGTCTAAAAGCGTTCCAGACAATCGTTTTTGGTATTTAGAAACCTGCATGGGCGCACAAGTGCAGGGTTTTTCAGAATTCGGAACATTATAATATCCGCATGGACATGGATTCATCGCTGCAATAAGCGAAAAATGAGCGGGAAACTCTGAGCTTCCGGATGCACGAGAAACCGTAATTTTTCGGTCTTCTAGCGGTTGGCGCAGCACTTCTAAAACGGTAGAGGGAAATTCTGCAATTTCGTCTAAAAACAACACCCCACGGTGCGCAAGAGAAATTTCTCCCGGTTTTGGGCTTTTCCCTCCTCCCACAATAGAAATATTAGACGCGGTATGATGCACAGTTCGAAAGGGGCGCATGGTAATAAGAGGGGTTTTGGCGGGCAAAAGCCCTGCGATAGAGTAGATTTTGGACACTTCAAATGATTCTTCGCGGGTCATGCTTGGTAAAATTCCTCGAAACGCCCGAGCCATAAGCGTTTTTCCACTTCCAGGAGACCCACACATCAGCACATTATGAGCTCCTGCTGCTGCAATTTCTAAAGCGCGCTTCGCACTTTCTTGCCCTTTAATGGCAGAAAAATCTTCATTTTTGGAGAGCAAAAAAGCGTCATTCCCCACTAAATCTTGAAGCGCGGTAGGGGACAAAAGAGAGTCGCCCAAAAAATGCGAAGTAAGAGCGGAAAGTGTTTCCACCGCATATACCGAAATCCCCTCTACTAAAGCGGCTTCATACGCATTTTCTGCCGGAACAAACAAATGTTCCACGCCTCGCTCTTTTGCTGCCAAAGCAACCGGTAAAATACCAGATACCGGACGAAGTCGCCCATCTAATGCCAGTTCTCCCAAAAAAAGCGCGTGGTCAAAAATATCCGAATGCGGAATTTGTTCGGATGCCAGCAAAATGCCCACCGCGAGCGGAAGGTCAAACAGCGGTCCCACTTTTCGAACATCTGCGGGAGCGAGATTGATGGTAATACGAGGACCGGGGAAGCGAAATCCAGAATTTTTTATGGCACTTTTTACCCGTTCTTTCGCTTCTTGTACGGCGGTATCGCCCAGCCCCACAATAGTAAACGCCACCATTCCGTTACGAATATCCACCTCCACCTCTACCGGAAGAGGATCCATCCCGAGCATGGTCATGGAGTGGAGGCGCGAGAGCATAAAAAAATGCAAAAGTACTGGTACTGTAGCAGAAAAAGTAAATATATTTACATTTTTTTAAGAAAAATGAACATCCTGTAAATATATTTACTATGAGCAGATTTGAGGGGGACTGCATTGCAGATGTGCCCCATAAATATCTTCTGGATTGGCTTTTGGAAAAATAAGAGAAGAAGGATTTCTCAAGCAAAAATGGATACCTGAACTTTTGCTTTCTTTTCTTCCTGGAAATATGCCAAAATCCACAGCGTATTTTATAGGGGAAAAATATGTCACCAGAAATGATTCTTTTGCGGGATAAATACCATGATATCAAAATAAAAAGCTGGAAATATAGGAAAATCCTTGTAGGAGGTAGAGATTTTTGTTTTCACCAATTCTCAAAAAATACCGCCCAGGCAAAGGCAAAACCGTTTGTAAAATGGGTAGGAGGAAAACGACAATTATTATCCCAATTTCACAAACTCTACCCTCAAAATTTTAATCCTCAAAAAAACACCTATTTTGAGCCATTTATAGGAGGAGGAGCTGTTTTTTTTGACCTCCAACCCTACCAAGCTGAAATTTCAGATGTGAATGAAGAGCTGATTATCACTTATCAAGTTATTCAAAACCAGGTGGAAGAGCTGATTGAAAGCCTGCAAAAACACATTTATGAGAAAGAATATTTTTTAAAAGTGCGGGCACAAAACCCCAAAGACCTTTCGAATATTGAGAGGGCTTCGCGATTTATTTTTTTGAACCGCACCTGTTTTAACGGTTTGTATCGCGTAAACCAAAAAGGGGGCTTTAATACGCCTTTTGGGCGCTACACCAACCCCATTATTTGCGATTCGGAAAACTTACGAAATGTGAGCAAAACCCTGGAACACACGAAAATTTTTGTGCGGAGCTACAGCGAAGTTCTTAAAAATGCTAAAAAAGGAGATTTTATTTACTTTGATCCGCCGTATATTCCCCTAAATGTGACTTCCAATTTTACCAGTTACACCAAAGACAGTTTTGGGCTAGAAGAGCAAAAAAAGCTTCGAGATACCTTTGCAGAACTTTCCAAGAGAGGATGCTTTGTAATGCTTTCCAACTCCGACACATCGCTTACTCGAGAGCTGTACCAAGATTTTATGATTCGCAGTGTGCAAGCCGGTAGGGCAATAAATTCAAAAGGGGGAAGCAGGGGAAAAGTGGGGGAAGTGGTGGTATGTAATTATTAATTTTTTTATTTTTTTATGGCAAACAACCGAATAGAAGCTGAAGCTGTTTCATTTTCAGAAATTTTCAAAAAAGTCTCAGAGAAGCATATAGTACCTTCTTTGCAAAGACCTTATGTTTGGGATTCTAAAAAACAGGTTATAAAATTTTTTGATGACATCAATGAAAATGATGAAGAATATTTTATAGGAAGTATTGTTTTTGTGTCTTCAAATGGAACAATACACAGAGATAAAATTATTGATGGACAGCAACGATTAACAACCATTGCCTTAATATTAATTGCAATAAGAGACATAATTAAGTTATCTGGTCTAAGCGAAGACAAAGAATTAACGGACACTTTGAGAGAAATACACTCTTTTATTCAATATATAGATTCATTTGATAATGAAAAAATAATAAGATTGGAGTTTTCTGATTCTTACACTAATAATTTCTTTAAAATTTTGATAAATAATGAAAAGGAAAAACCTGTCACAGATACTCAAAAAAGACTAAATGAAAATTATTTATTCATTTATTCAAAGCTAAAAGAATATTTTATAGAAAATAATGAAATTAATAAGAATAAAATCATTGTGTTTTTTAATAAAGTGAAGACTTTACAAATTGTTTGCATACGATGCACGGATGATGGTGCAGCTTATGAATTATTTGAAAGCATTAACGCAACGGGATTATCTCTTGCAAGTTTAGATTTAATTAAAAACTTTATATTTAAGAAGTCAAAATCGTATAAAAAGGAAGCTTTGCAAGAAGTGGAAGAGAAGTGGCAAGAACTAGAGAATTCGTTTTCTGAAAATAGAAGTTTATTAAAAACTTTTATTAGGCATCATTGGATTAGCAATGGTAATTATACAAGTCATTCAAATCTATATAAGGAAGTAGAAAGAACTTATTCAGATAACCCTCAAGATCTAGAAAAATATACAAATGAATTGATGAATGATTCACAAGCATATTTATATCTAAGAAAAGCCAGTATTGATGTTTTAGAAAAATTAAATTCTTTGAAAGAATTTGACAAAAAAAGATTAAAAGAAGACCTGAATTTTTTATCTTTTTTGGATGTGGACCAAGTTTATGCCCCTTGTTTATTTTTTTATAAAAACTTTTCATCAGATGATTTTATAAAATACCTACACAGATTGATTGCTTTTCAATTTTTATATAAATATATCCCGGGTAGCCCTAGTGCTGCAGAAAAGGTTTTTGCTAATATATGCAAGTATAAATCTGATAAAAATAAAATCAGCGAAGAATTCCAAAAGTTAAAAAAATTAGTAGAAAAACAAAAAGAAATATTTTGTAATAATTTTATTGAAAAGGCTTCGTATAAGGGAGGGGATTCTGGAGATATACAATTTTTACTAGAAAGATATATTTTTTCCAAAGGAGAGCCATACGCTTTCAAAGAACCGACTATTGAGCATATTATTAGTCAAAAGACTATTAAAAACAAAATAACTCATAATATAGGGAATTTGACCGTATTAGAACGGAGCAAGAACTCTTCTTTACCTGAACTATTTGATGAAAAAATAGAATACTATAATAAGAGCCCTTTCCCTGAGCACAAAGAAATCATATCAAAGTATGAATTTGGATTAGATTATGAAAAAGCTATAAAAAGAAGAGCTGAGGATATAGCTTCTGCTATTTATGACATTTTTTTACTCACCATAGATACTGGAAAATTTGTTTAAAAATATATCTCACTAATATTCCTTTCTCATGCACATCATCACCCGTTTACAGGCAATCCAAAACCTTGAAAAATACCTCGGGCAAAACCTTTTAGAATATGCAAACCAGTTTGGCATTACCGTTTTTAAGGAAGGAAAACAAAATAAAGGCTGGAAAGGGTTGGTTTTAGAGCGACTAGCAGGGCTTGAAAATGACAATAAAAAAGCCCCCAATGGGCTTGGATTTGAGCTCAAATCGGTTTCGTTTCGATACAACAAGAAAAAAGGAAAATTATTTCCAAAAGAAACCATGGCAATTACCATGCTCAACCCTCAAGAACTGACAGATACGCCATTTTTTAAAAGCCATTGTTGGGAAAAACTCAAATCTATAGTTTTTTGCTCGGTAGAATGGAACGAATGCTTTCAAAATGATTGTAAACTCCTTCATGTTACCTCGTTTGATCTCCAAAATGATGATGTTCTCATTAAAGAACTCGAAGCAGATTATGAATTTATCCGAGAAAAACTTATAAATAAAGGTTTTAAAGCTCTAACAGGAAAAGATGGGAAATGGATACAAGCACGAACAAAAGGCGGAAAAGGAAGTACTTCCCGAGCTTTTTATGCGAGACCCGTATTTTTAGCAAAGGTTTTAGAAATATAGATTTTGTAAGTTTTTTACTTTACAAAAATACTTTTTAGTGAAAAAATGTTGGAGGAAAAAGTTTTAGCAGTGATGGCAGAAAAAAATCTCAAGCCCCGCAATGTGTATATTCCGCTGGGCATAAACCGAGTAAATTTCTATCAAGCCATTAAAACCGCTAATCTTGGAAATCCTACTCTGCAAAAAATCCTTGATTTTTTGGGGGTAAAAATCATTCTTTCACTCCAAGAAAATGACCCTCTACCTAGTTTCTAACGATGATTTAGATGACAAAATCCCTATGGATTCATTTATTTTTTGTGGGAAAAATTGGGATTGGTACTTTACAGAAAAGCCAGAGAATTACCCTGTAGAAGTTTTTGAAAATTGCATTTTCTCCAAAGAATATCCCGACGGAATAGAAGATGTTGGATTTATTGATTATGATAGAGACCAAGGAATTTTCTTATTTTTTGAAAAATATATTCCAGAAAATTTTCCAAAAGAAAAATTGTTTAATGCATCTCGAGACGATTTATTGTTAATCGCTGATTAACACTTGCCACAGCTATTCCTAAAAAAAGAGTATGTTTTTAAAACTTTACTATGAAACTCCATCCCGAAACTTTTGATCTCGAGTGTTCCACCGTTTGGTCTTTCCCACGCCGTGGGAATTGGGCAACGCATAAATCTACTTGGCGAGGAAATTGGGCACCAGAAGTAGTACGAAACCTTTTGCTCCGCTATTCCCACGAAGGCGATACCATTTTAGACCCCATGGTAGGGGGCGGAACCACTGCCATTGAAGCAAAAATTCTCAACAGAAATGGAATTTATTGCGATATTAACGACCTCGCTTTGGAACGCACCAAAAAATCTTTGGAATTTGCGGTAGAAAATACTTCTTCGTACACCATCCAAAAATACGACGCCAGAAATTTGGATTTTTTAGAAAGCGAAAGTATTGATTTTGCGCTCAATCATCCGCCGTATGCCGATATTATCCAGTACAGCGAAGGAAAAATCCCTGAAGATCTCTCCAATATCCACGATATTGAAAAATTTTGTGATGAAATGGGAACCGTTGCCAAAGAACTGTTTCGTGTTTTAAAACCGGGAAAGTTTTGTGCTGTTCTCATAGGAGATACGCGCCGAAACAAAATGTACCAACCCATGGCGTTTGGCGTTATGCAGCAGTTTTTAAGTGCCGGTTTTCTCCTAAAAGAAGACATTATTAAACAGCAACATAATTGCCAAGCTACGGGATTTTGGAAGAAAAAATCACAGGAACATAATTTTCTCCTTATTATGCACGAGCATCTTTTTGTGTTTCAAAAACCCAGTACTCTCCCTGCCCTCTAAAAAAACGGAGCCTTCATAAAGCTCCGTTTTGAGTATTAAAAAAAGAGAAAACCCTCTTATTTCATGGTTTCTTCCATAATTTTTTCCCGAATTTCTTCTGCCAATTTTGGATTTTCTTTTAAATAGACTTTCGCATTTTCTACTCCTTGCCCCAACTTTGTTTCTCCGTAGGAATAAAACGCTCCTGATTTTTTTACCAAATCGTGGCTTACCGCAACATTTAAAATATCTCCTTCTTTTGAAATTCCTTCGTTAAACATAATATCAAACTCTGCTTTTTTAAACGGAGGTGCGATTTTATTTTTTACCACTTTTACCACCACTTTGTTCCCCGTTGCCTCTTTGTCATCGCCCGTTCCGGACTCAATTTTTGCCGTTCGACGAATTTCCATACGGATAGACGCGTAAAATTTAAGCGCATTTCCTCCGGTGGTGGTTTCGGGGTTTCCAAAAACCACTCCAATTTTCATACGGATTTGGTTGATGAAAATAATGGTACATTTGGTTTTAGAAACAACCGCGGTGAGCTTTCGAAGTGCCTGAGACATCAGCCGCGCTTGGAGTCCCATGTGAGAATCTCCCATCATTCCATCAATTTCGGCTTTTGGCGTTAATGCCGCCACCGAGTCGATAATAATAAGGTCTACCGCTCCAGACCGTACCAAAAGCTCCGTAATTTCTAATGCCTGCTCGCCAGAATCGGGCTGAGAAATAGTGCATTTTTCCAGGTCGAGCCCAATTCGTTTGGCGTATTCTGGGTCCAATGCGTGTTCCGCATCAATAAACGCTACTTGTCCTCCTGTTTTTTGGCATTCTGCGGCAATGTGTAAAGTAAGGGTTGTTTTCCCAGAAGACTCTGGTCCATAAATCTCAATAATTCGTCCTTTCGGAACTCCTCCTCCCAGTGCAATATCCAGCCCAATAGAACCCGTAGGAATAGTTTCTACATTTATTCTTCCGGCATCCGAAAGATTCATAATGGAACCTTCTCCGTATGTTTTTTGAATTTGTGAAAGCGCATTTGCTAATGCTTCTGCTTTTGGATTTTTTGCCATTTGGTCTTTTTCGGTTGGTTCTTTTGCCATAAAAAAGGGGTGAAATTCTTCGTAAAGTGTGGCATGTTTTTATGCGAAAGGCAAATTTTGAAAGATTTCTCATGCAATTTATAAATCCCGAAGGATCCCACCGTATTATATGTCCCCAAAATGAAGAAATTCTGTTGGAAGATATATCTCCTGGAACACGGAGTTTTGCACTGGATATTACGGTAGAAGGAGAAAACACCACGGTAATGGTACGAGGAAAAGTGCACACCACGGGGGAAGAAAAAAAACAGTGGGATATTTCTCTCACCCTTTTGGGAAAAAATCAGTCTGCGACTCTCCTTTTGCGTGGAGTTGCGGATGATGCCTCACGGATTGTGTTTGACGGTTCTGGAGTAATAAAAGCCACCACGGAAAATGGAAAAATGCGCATTGATGAAAAAGTTTTTTTGTTTTCCAAAAACGCGTCCGCTCAAGCGCTTCCCGTGCTTCGGGTAGAAACCGACACGGTACAGTCGGCTTCTCACAGCGCGTCCATTACCCCTTTCTCCGAAGAAATACTGTTTTTCCTCTCCTCCCGAGGTATTTCCCCAGAGGAAGCAAAAGAGGTTTTAAAAGAGGGAGTTCTTCATTTTTAGGATCTTTTCATTTTTACTGCACCACAAACCCTACAATTTTCTCGGGCACAAAAATTTCTTTTAAAATTTCCTTTCCGTCTAGGTATTTTTGTACATTTTCTATTTCTTTTGCCAGCGTTATTGCCTCTTCTTTGGGCGTACTTTTTGCTGTTTCAAAATCCCCTCGCAGTTTCCCGTTAATTTGTACGGCATACACTACGGTGTCCTCCACCAGCATTTTTGGGTCGTATTCTGGCCACGGTTCAAAAGAGATCGTTTTTTCTCCTCCTAAAAACTCGTGCCACATTTCTTCTGCCAAATGGGGCGCAAATGGGGAGATGAGTTTTACAAACTGGCTCATGGCTTTTTTGGGCAACTTCTCCAACTTTTGTGCCGCGTTTACAAAAATCATCATCTGAGAAATAGCCGTATTAAACTTAAATTCTTCAATATCATCGCCAATTTTTTTTATGGTTTGGTGCACAATTCTTTGAAACTCAAGTGAAGAACTTTCATCTTCCTCTAAAAATGGTTTTTCAAAAAGACGCCATATTTTCTGCAAAAACCGATACATTCCCTCTGTTGCTGCCGTATTCCAGGCTTTATTTTGCTCAAACGGTCCCATAAACATCTCGTACATCCGCAAAGTATCCGCTCCAAAAGCTTCTACAATTTCATCCGGATTCACCACATTCCCTAAAGATTTACTCATTTTTTGTCCATCTTCGGCTAAAATAAGCCCTTGGTTCATGAGCTTTGTAAATGGCTCTTTCGTGGAGACAAATCCGAGATCGTACAACACTTTATGCCAAAACCGGGAATACAAAAGATGCAAAACCGCGTGTTCGGCTCCTCCCACATACAAATCTACCGGTCCCCATTTCTGTTCATTTTCCGGTGAACAAAATGCGTTTGAATTTTTGGGATCCATAAATCGCAAATAGTACCACGAAGATCCTGCCCACTGGGGCATCGTATTTGTTTCTCTTTTTGCATTTCCACCACATTGCGGACAAGTAGTATTTACCCAATCGGGAATCGTTGCCAAAGGAGATTCTCCCGTTCCGCTCGGTTCATATTTTTCTACCGCAGGAAGGGTAAGAGGAAGAGCGTTTTGGGGAACCGATACTGTTCCACAGGTTTCGCAATGAATAATAGGAATCGGTTCTCCCCAATAGCGTTGGCGGGAAAAAACCCAGTCCCGGATCTTATAAGAATCTCTTCTTTTTGCGAGCGCATGAGTTTCGAGATAATTTTTAATTTCCCCACGAAGATTACCTGATTTTTTCCCATTAAATAAGGATGGTTCTATCAAAACTCCATTTTTCATATCAGAGAAGCAATACTCTAAGTTTTTTACTTTTTCAGCTTCTTTTAAATCACTCGGGAAAAGCACCGTTTTTAAAGGAATATTATATTTTTTAGCAAAAGAAAAATCTCGTTCATCATGAGCCGAACACTTTACGATTCCAGTCCCATAATCTGCAATGGCAAAACTCGCAATCCAAATGGGTAAATCTCCATTCCCTACTGGGTCACAAATATATCGACCGGTAAAAATCCCCTCTGGCTCTTTTTCCTCTTCAAATCCTCTTTTGGTACGCTTTTCAAGAATGTCTTCGCAAAATTTTAAAATTTCCTCTTTATTCTCCACGCCCTCTAAAAGTCCTTGTAACAGAGGATGATCAGGAGCGATAACCACAAAAGTATCCGCACAAAATGCTTCAAAATGGGCGCTAAATGTTTGAATAATCATACTGGTATCCTTTACTGGAGCAGAAAAAATCATCCCATCACTCCTTCCGATCCAGTTTCTCTGCATCATTTTAATTTTTTCTGGCCAATTGAGGGCTTCTAAATCCAAATCCTCCAGCAACCTTTCTGCATACTTCGTAATTCTCAGCATCCACTGTCGTAAATTTTTTCTCGTTACGGCACTGCCACACCGGTCACATTTTCCGTCTACCACTTCCTCATTTGCCAACCCTGTTTTACAGGAAGGGCAAAAATTTATAGGCGCTTCTTTTTCATACGCCAAGCGGTAGGGAGCCAAAATTTCTTCTTGTTGTTTGGGCGAGAGAGCTTGAAATGCTTTTTCATTCATCCGTTTTTCTCGTAGCTCCGCTATTGGCTTTGCTTTTTGTTCCCCTTCATCAAAATACGAATTATAGAGCTGTAAAAAAATCCACTGCGTCCACTGAAAGTATTCGGGATCCGTCGTGTTTATTTCCCGGTCCCAGTCATAACTAAAGCCGAGAGACTTAATTTGGCGCGTAAAATTTTCAATATTTGCTTTGGTGGTAATACTCGGGTGAGTCCCTGTTTTTATGGCGTAGTTTTCCGCGGGAAGCCCAAAGGCGTCCCATCCCATAGGATGAAGAACGGCAAACCCTTTCATGCGTTTATACCGGGAAACAATATCTGTTGCGGTATAGCCTTCGGGGTGTCCCACATGAAGCCCCGCGCCAGAAGGATACGGGAACATATCTAAAACATAGTATTTGGGTTTACCCCCCGCCTTCGGCACCCCCCTTACAAGGGGGGCAGAATTTGGAACAGAAAATGTTTTTTCTTTTTCCCAAAAATCCTGCCATTTTTTTTCTACTGCTCGGTGATCGTAACGGTCCATAAAAAAGATTTTTAAAAATCGTAATATAGAGTGCCAAAATTTAGAATTTTTTAAAACCGTCATTTTTTATTTCCATTTCCTCCCGTCCCTTTTTTCTGATACTCTTCGCTCACTTTTTTTTACTCATGACCGATTTAAGAGCGGTATGGGAGGCAGTTTTGCGAGAGCTGGCAACAAGAGTTCCCAGATCACAGCTTTTAACCTGGTGTCAAAAATCAGCTATTTTGCATATCCCAGAAGGAGTAATTACCATTGGGATTCAGAGTGATTTTTACCGAGGGTGGTTTGAAAAGCACAAAACTCTTATTCTGGAGCTTATTCAAGATGTTCTGGAAGACGCACGAGAAATTCATTTTCTCATTGATGAAGAAGTCGCAAATGGGAAAAATTTGGGGATAGTAGATATTCCCAAACTCATAAAAAGTCTGGGTCCCGAAGAGGATGAAGAACGGAAGGTAAAAGTGCGCAAACTTCCCAACAAGTATGAAGAAAAAATTGAAGGAGAATTTATTTCTCGTATCGCGGACGCACGATTTACCCTCAGAAACTTTGTGGTAGGAGAAGATAACCAACTGGCTTTTGCAGCGTGTAGAGCGGTGGCAGATGAGCCAGGAGGGGCCTATAATCCCCTTTTTATTTATGGATCGGTGGGACTGGGAAAAACGCATCTCTTGCAGGCGACAGCAAATGAAATCCGTCGAAAAAATTCAGAAATGGTGGTCATATACCTCACCACGGAAAATTTTATTGCAGAAGTGGTAGACGCCATTCAAAAGCGCAAAATGGAAAAAGTCCGCCAAAAATACCGGAAAGTAGATGTTTTTATCCTCGACGATATTCAGTTTTTAGCCGGAAAAGACCGGACCCAAGAAGTGTTTTTTCATCTTTTTAACGACCTTTACGCTGCAAAAAAGCAAGTAATCCTTTCGTCAGACCGTCCCCCTTTAGAGCTAGAACTTACCGAAGATCGCTTAAAAAGTAGGTTTTCCATGGGGATGATTGCCGACATGAAACTTCCGGATTTTGAGACACGACTGGCGATTTCTAAAATAAAAGCCCAGGAAATGGGGATTATGCTCGATGAAGACCTCCTAAACTTCATTGCTTTTAATGTGCACCATTCTATTCGAGAGTTAGAAGGCGTAATGCTCCAAACAAAGGCACAAATCGAACTCCAAAACATTACTCCCACCACCAAATCAGTAGCAAAAATTTTAAAAGAGCTGAACAAGGGGCAAAAAATATTGGGGTACTCTGAAGAAGAAAAATCCACCAGTGGACTGGCCCGAACCATGGAGGAAGTAGTGGAAGGAGTGTCGGATTATTACCAAGTCCCAAAGAGTGAAGTAATTGGAGCCGTAAGGAACCGAGAATTTGTGGTTCCTCGGCAAATTGCTATGTACCTTGTAAAAAAATATCTCAAACTCTCCCTGCAAGCTATTGGGGAATTTTTTACAGGACGAGACCACACCTCCGTGATGCACGCCATAAAAAAAGTAGAACAGGCAAAAAAAGACGATCCGAATCTTTGGCGAGATGTAAATACCATTGCCAAAGAATTGGGGCTTTAATTTTTTCGCCCCACCAAACAATCTCTTTTGTTTCTTTCGTTTTTTTGCTACAATGGCATGAATTTTTTAAAAATTTTTTTGCCAGATACTGCTCTTCCCGTTATTTCCGGCACTTCCTCTCAACAATCCGCAGGAGATCCTCTTTCTTCTGCTATTTTGGATATTAACCAAGAATTTAAAGAACGAGAAGTTCAGCAACACGCACGAGATTTGGGGATTTCGTATGTGGATGTTTCTATTGTCCCCATTAATGATGATCTCTTACGCCTTATTTCTCTGGAAGAATCTCAAGGAGGAGAGATAATCGCCTTTTTTCGAGTGGGGAAAAAAGTACGGGTAGGACTTTTGGATCCCGAAAAACGGCGAACAAAAGAAGTATTAGAACGGATGCAGAAAGAAGGATTTACGGTTAATATCAATCTCTGTTCCCCCGAAAGCCTCAAAATAGCCCAAAAAAACTATTCTCGTCTAAAAGTCCATGATGAATCGGTAAAAAATATGGAGCAGGAACAAGTGCGCAATATTTCCAATATTAAGGATGAGATTCTCAGCATTGCAGACCTTCCCAAAAAATTTGAAGAAATTCGGAGTGATTTAGCCCTCGCATTTCTACACCGAGAAGCCATTGCGCTGAATGCTTCCGACCTCCATTTTGAACACCAAAAAGATGGAGTACGCGTGAGAGCCCGTATTAATGGGCTTTTATCCGATTTTTTTACGCTCTCCAATAAAATTGCGGTGGGAATTTTGCGGCAAATTAAATTTAACGCGAATATCAAATCGAATGCACCAGGGCTTCCAGCAGACGGAGAATATACTTTTTTTGCAGGGGATAGAGAAGTAATGGTCAGAGTTTCCATTTTACCCCTTCATAATGGGGAAGAGAGTATTGTTATGCGGTTTTTGGATCCTGATCGGCAGAATAAAAAACTCTCCGACCTGGGGTTTTCCGATCGAGAGAGACGGGAAGTAGAAAAACTATTGCAAGCACGGGAAGGGCTTATTCTCGTTACCGGTCCTACAGGATCGGGGAAAACAACTACTTTGTACGCGACTCTCCGCAAAATTAACACTCCAGAAAAAAAGATTATTACCCTGGAAGATCCAGTGGAATACCGAATTCGGGGCATGGTACAGAGCTCTATTAACGAAGAGAAAGGATATAATTTTGCCGCAGGGGTTCGGTCTGTTTTGCGGCAGGATCCAGATGTTTTACTGGTAGGGGAAATTCGCGATCGTGAAACGGCAGAAGCAGCGCTTCAGGCATCTATTACAGGACATTTGGTGCTTTCTACGGTCCACACAAACTCCGCCATTGAAACCATTGCCCGCCTCAAAAATCTTGGGGTTCCTCCGTATCTTTTGGGTGCCGCATTAAAAGGCATTGTTTCGCAGCGGCTGGTACGACAGGTTTGCCCACACTGCTCGGTAGAAGGAGATTTTACAGAACCACAAAAAACAATCCTCATGAATATTATTCGCCCTTTAATGGCTATGGGTACACCACTTCCGAATTTTTCTGGAAAAGCGCGTGTTCCCCAAGGATGCGATGCGTGTGGGAAAAGTGGATTTTCTGGGCGAATCGTCGTTTCAGAAACCATTTCTGTTTCGCCTGCACTTTCGCTTCTCATTGCCAAAGGGGAAGGAGAAGAAGAGTTAACGGCTCAAGTCCGATTGGAAAATTTTCAAACCATTGCCATTGATACCGCCATAAAGGTATTAACAGGGCAAACCACTTTTGATGAAGCCGTGCGAGTTTTGGGATCTCGATTTGTATAAGAAAAAGTATCCAATACCAATAATGCAGGTATTCCTCCTCCTCAAAATTTTCCATTAACCCAAAAAATATGGACTATCAATGATGGTCCATATTTTTTAGAGAGGCGACAAGATTTGTATCCCTCTTATTGTTGTTCATATTCTCGCTGCACTTCACTGGTGGAAAGACCTCGTTCAAACAGTCTCACGCCATCAATATTCCCCGTAAACATATCGCCTGCCAAATCTTCTGGAGCAGATCCAATATAGAGGCTTTTGGAAGCGTCCAGTGGTCCAGAAATGCGTTTCGCGCTCTCTTCTTTTCCGTCTATATACAATCGCACCGCGTTTCCATCATAGGCCATTACCGCTTGATGCCAATTCCCGTCATGGTAATTTAAGTCTGGTCGTGCAATGCTCTCATACCGCTTTCCGGATATGGTCAACCAATATCGCACACCATCCCGCACCTGGTACTCGGGGGAATCAATAGCAATTCCGGCAGATGAATTTTCTGTAGCTCCCAATTGGAGAATTTTTGAAAACCCTTCCGTGTTATCGGCTTTAAACCAAGCACTCAGTGTTACTTCATTTCCAAAAGGCGCGTCTCCTGCACTCCATGCCGTTTTCGTATTTCCGTCTAAAAAATGGAGAGAAGAATTTATTTTTCCCGCTACAAATTCTGGAGTGACGGTATTGGAAAAGAGATCCGCAGCGCCAGAGACGGTGTTTAAAAAATTACCATCCATCTTCCAGTATCCTACTAAACCTTTGGTTTCGCCACATTCCCCTTCATGGAGAAGCATCGCCTCTGCTTTTTTCAATTCGCAAGCATTAGAGAATGTTTCTTCCCGTTTTTCAGCGGGGCAAGTTTCTCCCGTAGGACAAGGGACCGCGTATGATACCTCTCCACAAACGGGAACATAGTCTTGGGTACAAAGGGTTTCTGGGGATGGAGCAGGAGATGGAGACTGATCAGGAGCACCATGGAGTCCATTCAAAATTCCATTCAACGAATCTGTGGGAGGAGTAGAGACCGTAAATGCTAAATCCCCCTGAGCGAAAAGAAAATACTGGGCATCAGGCTTAAATGCCGTAAAAGGTTCGTATGCACTGAGACTTTGCCAGAGGTTTTTGAGTGGATAAACCCGAATTTTTCCGTTCTGGAGTTCTAAAAAAAAGAGCACTACTTCTTGGTTGAGAATATAAGGAGGGATAAGTTCAGCAGGCGATGCATTAGCAAACGCAGGATCGGGAATAATTTGCGCATATCGAATATTCGTATTGGTCGGGTACGAATCTCGTAAAACCAGAATGGATCCTGGAGTAAGATTTTGAGTGGGAAATTGTACGGGGACTTCCGCAGATGACCGAGCCCCTTCGGAAGTACTGGTAATATCCGCTTTTAAAAAATGTGAAAGCGAAGAATTCCCAGAAAGAGCCATTTGGAGATCCTTCTGCAAAAATGCCGTTGCGTTTTGCTCGGTAACGGGATTGGGAATCAACGCATCTTTGAGAAAAAAGCCCAGAATTCCCACTCCTAAAATCGTGAAGAAACCAGCCAAAAGCGAAACCTTATGCTCCTGAAAAAATTTTTGTAAAGAAACAAAAAACATGGGTATTGGTGTAAAATTTCACGCTATTATACCCAAAAAAAAGAGAAAAAGAAAGGGAAAGTCTCCTATAAAAGCCCCACCTTCTTTTTTATTTTTTCTAATTTTCTATTGGCAATGAGATTTGCTTTTTCTGCACCCTTTGCCAGCACTTCGATAATGTATTGTGGATTTTTTTCGAGTTCTTTTTTGCGTTCCCAAAGAGGAAAAAGTTGAGTTTTTACCGCTTCAAAAAGAATATTTTTGGCTTCCCCATATCCCATTCCTCCCTCTTCGTATTTTTTTCGGAGACTCTCTAATTCGGTGGGGACCAGAAAAAATCGACAGATCTGAAATATAGTACAGGTTTCAGGATTTTTTGGGTCTTCCACAGGGGTAGAATCGGTTTTTATACCCATAATTGCCTTTTTTATTTCGTTTTCCGTTCCAAAAAGCGGAATGGTATTTCCATAGCTCTTGCTCATTTTTTGCCCGTCCGTTCCGGGAATTATCCCCGTTTCTTCGGAAATAACGGGATCGGGAAGAGAAAAGGTGTCTCCAAACGAAATATTAAATTTTTGTGCCAGATCTCGGGCCATTTCCAAATGTTGTTTTTGATCTTTTCCCACCGGTACAAAATCTGGTTCGTACAGCAGAATATCTGCTGACATAAGAATAGGATAGGTAAAAAGCCCCGCCGTCGCTTCCATTCCTTTCGCTTTTTTATCTTTAAACGAATGAGCCCGCTCGAGGAGCCCCATAGGAGCAAGACACGACAAAATCCACGAGAGTTCCGTATGCGCTGGAACGGCGCTTTGTTTAAAAAACAGTGTTTTTTCAGGATCCAGTCCGCACGCCAGAAGGTCTATTGCCAAATTAGTCGTGGAATCTTTGAGAAATTTTTTATCTTGCACGGTAGTAAGAGCATGGAGATCCGCAAGAAATAAAACCGACTCCTCGTACTTTTCCGCCAAGCGAAGCGCAGGGAGAACGGCTCCAAAATAATTACCGAGGTGCAATGAGCCAGAGGGTTGAATTCCCGTAAGAATGCGCATAAAGAGGATTACAAAAAGACTGCCATACTTTTATTTTTACAAAAAATGGGGACAAAAGAAAGAAAACCTGACACCCGAATATTTTACCCTTTCCTCACATTTCCTCGAGGGATTCCATTTTTCCACTTTTCTCCATCGTATTTCCCAAGGGCTACCGGTGTCCCCGCAGAGAAACAGAGGTATTCTCGTTTTTCTAAAAATTTTTCTGTTTCCCATTCTAAATCTTTTCCACCATATACTTTTTCCGCGTCTACTTCGGATATTTCTAACATTCCACTGGTAAAGAGCGCACCAAAGGCAATAGCTGCCTCATGACGAAGTCGAATTTCTTTCTCGTGAATGGTGCACAAAGGGATTCCGATGCGATCACAGCGAAGAGGAACAAAAATTTCTTCGGCACCTTTTGGAAAAAGCCAAATTTCTTTGTCTCGCCTCCACAGCGTTCCATTTTCCCATATTTCCGCACCGGGAATTCCCCATTGGTTTTGAAAATACGCTTCTATACCTGACATTTCTCGTCGTAATACCGGCGTAAAGGGGAAATTTTTCGGAATTTTTTTTAATCGCCCCTTAGGGTCGACCCTAAGGGGCGAGATTTGTTTGGTAATGCGTGCCACAAAAAATCCTTCCGTATCAAAAATATGGGGCCAAATGCGTAAAAATCCTTCTTTCGTACACGCTTTTTCGGCTCCTAAAAATGTATTATTGAGAGGAGATATTTCTGCATTTGGAAAAGATTCTTTTAAAAATCGTATAACACCTTCGTTTTCTTCCTCTGCCAAAGTACAAGTGGAATATACCAGCGTTCCTCCTGGTTTTAGTGCTTCAAAAGCTGAGAAAATGAGTCTCTTTTGGAGCGATGCCATTTGCACGGCATTTTCTGGTTTCCAGTTTTTCAGCGCATCGTAGTCTTTTCTCACGGTTCCTTCCCCGGTACACGGCGCGTCCAATAAAATTCCGTCAAATACTTCAGGAAGATTATTACAAAGCTCAACTCCATCATAATGCGTTAAAATACTATTAGCTATTCCACACCGCTCCAAATTAGAAAAAAGTCCTTTCATCCGTGATGAGGAGAGTTCATTAGTGACCAACAATCCTTGCCCCTTCATTTTTGCACCAAGTTGCGTACTTTTAGAGCCAGGGGCGGAAGCAACATCTAAAATTTTCAAGGTTTTTTCTCCATTTTTTAAGCTTGCCCACAGTATTTCTGCGGGCATCATAGAACTGGCCTCTTGGGAATAAATACGCCCCATTGCATGGGGAAGGGTTTTTCCCAGAGGCGTACGATCACTTTTGGGACGGTCAATAAAAAATCCTTCTGGGCACCAGGGGATTTCTTCGTATTTCCAATTTTGCTCGTCCATTTCTTTTTTCCATTCTTCCACGGTTGTTTTCAGAGTATTAACGCGGATACACTTTCGGAGAGGCTTAAGACAGGTTTCAAAAAATAATTCCGCTTCGCTTCCGAGTATAGGAGCGTAATGGTTACAAAAGGCGGTGGGCAGGGTAAACGAGGATATGGGAAAAAGAAAAATATCCTCTGTATGATACAGTAAAAAAATGGCTTGAAAAGAGGCGAAAAATTGGTTTGGAGGGACATGTCTCTCGACCTGTCCAAATCATGGACAGATTTTAAACCTGTCCCTACACCACCACCTCCAAATAACATTTTTCGCATAACACCTTTTCCGGACGATCTGGAGAATAGGTGGTTTCTATTGCCGTGCCACAATTCCCACAGGTTCGTTTCCAGAGCTTCCGAGGGTTTCTCAGCTTCATGCGGTCTGCATGGCGAATATCTGGATGACGATGTGGAATTGAGAGATTCATCTTTCGGTAAAACTCGAGTTCTGGTTTTTGGATAATAAACAGTTTCCCCGAAACCTCGCAGGTAAGCGCCCAAGAAAGAACATCATTGGGGATTTTGGAAATATCATCCGGAAGATTTTTCATCATTTCTTTGGTAATGATTTTTGCCACGGTGGGAGGTGGTGATTCGTAATCGGACCAATTGAATTTTTGTATTTGTAGAGCCGTTGCATGCAACGGCTCTACACCCGAATTATCCATTTTTTTGTTCTGTTCTATTATCTCTTCTCTTGTCATCGGAAAATACTCCTGTGCCACGGTTTCGTTATATCCAAAGGGTGATAACGCCGGTGGGAAAAATTCTCCCCATTCTCCCGTTTGCTTCATATGTTCTATAATCTTTGGCACCAATTCTTCGTACTCTTCTTTGCTATATTGCCGGTTCAGGATGCAGTACTGCTTATGATTGAGACCGATGCAGCCGAAGAGATCATAAGAATTCTGGAAACAAAGATTGGAGTAAAAAATATTTTTCGATTCAAAAGAAGTATGACAAAACGCATTATGATAGTTTGATTCCATCCCCGTACATTCCATCATCAATTCCGAATCATCATCGAAATCAATGTCCATGGAGTCTTTTTGTCCGGAAAGAGTCATGCAATAGCGAAGCCCGTCTGAATGGCGAATATCAAATGACGAGAAACAGTTTTGAGAATATTGAATATCTCCCCCAATACAATTTTCATTTCCAATGTTATGGGAAAAATGGTGCCCAAAATTTCTTTTCCAATACAAAAATTTCTTAAAAACATATCTTCTATCGCCTTTTTGTTCGTTAAAAAAGTCGTTTATCCGCTTTATGTAAACCTCTTTTGTTTTACAGTCTTCATTAAAAAAATAATATTTTTTATGCCGGAGGTTTACGCACCCAAAGCATGATTCACACCCCTTGCATGCAAAACAAAAATCGGAACTGCCCATCTCTTCACACTGGATACACCAACGACAATCCCAAAGTTTTCTGGAATCAATACATTCATATACCAGTTCTCCATCAAAAACATTGGTACAATCAATAGCATTTTCCCCATTAAAAATACGATATGAATAGAGAACATCTTCACAGTCCTTAATGGATATATTCCAGTAGCAATTTTTATTTCCCATGGATTGGTTCCCGTATTCGGCGTTTTCTTCCTTTATATTTACGAGCGAAAGTCGAGAAACCCTCTTTTGGAGATCCCTAAATTGCTCAAAAAAACTCTTCCCAAAATCAAACTCTTGTCCATATTCGAGTGCGTCCCATTTATCACTCCACCAGCATTCCTGACAATACACGGGGAACGGCGTTTGAGGTTGGTAAATGGACACCATGCTTTTTTTGCAGAGGTCACAATTCCGTTTATATAGTTTTCGTTCATTTCTAAAGCTTAGCCGCCTTTGTTGCCGGCAATTCGGGCATAACAAAGGCTCTGGGATGGAATATTTTATGCTATTAAAAACCGGAGAAACTTGGTCATAAAATGCGCGGTCAGCGTCCGTTACTTCAAAGCCAGCAGAACAGTGGAGACAGGGTTTCATAAAAAATATTATTTCACCGTCACACTCTTTGCTAAATTTCTCGGCATATCAGGGTCTAATCCTCTCAGCACTGCCAGTTTATATGCCAAAATTTGAACGGGGATAATCGCCGCAACGCTTTGTATCCCGTTTGCTTCCGGAACGCGTAGCCATTCGTCAAATACCTCTGCCCGCTTGGGCGATATTCCAATAATTCGGGCACCTCGGGCTTTTAATTCCGTGGCATTCATAAGGGTTTCGCTGTCACCTCCCAACACTAAGCAGGGAGACCCTTCTTCAATAAGCGCAATGGGACCGTGTTTCATTTCCCCTGCCGCAAACCCCTGGGCGTGAACATACGACACCTCCATAATTTTAATAGCGGATTCCAATGCCATTGGGTAAAGCGCATTGCGTCCAATAATAAAAAGGTTTTGGGCTTTTACAATTTTTTCTGCGACGGCCTCCACTTTTTCTTCATATCGGGGATTTAAGAGGTCATTCACATTAGCCGCCAGCGCCAAGAGGGTTTGTCGTCCTTCTGTAATTTTTCCAGCATCTGCCGTTGCCAAAAGGTAGAGCAGCGCCATTTGTGCTGTTGCCGCTTTCGTAGATGCTACCGCTTTTTCCGGTCCAGCACGAAGGGGAAGATGCACATCCGCAATTCGGGCAATAGAGGAACTTTCTACATTCGTAATGGCGATAATACGGGCCCCCTTCGCTTTTCCCCTCTCCAAAATTTCTAGCACATCCGCCGTTTCTCCACTTTGCGAAACAGCTACCAGAGCCGTTTTTTGGTGAATAAATTTCTCAAAATTCGGCATTTCTGAGGCCGGAACAACATTTATTTTTCGTCCCGCTTGGTTGGCAAAAAAGTATTCTGCAGCGCTACACACTTTATTAGCGGTCCCACACGCTAAAAAGTATGATCCATTGGTACTCTGGAGAATCTCAATGGCTTTCTCAATTTCTTCATCGGAATGGTTTATGGCAGACGCAAGAGATAATTTTTGATCGAAAATCTCCTTAATCATAAAATGGGCAAATTTCCCCTTTTCGCTCTCTTCCATTTTCCACGGTACTTCAATATCCCGTTTTATAAGCGATTCTCCCGTGGAAATTTTAGAAAACTGGAGGGTGTTCCCCTGCACAAAAACCATCTCATCGTCATCCAAATAATTTACGGTCCGTGTTTCAGAAAGAAACGCGGGAATATCCGATGCAATAAAAGTCTCACTTGCAGTACGCCCCAAAATAAGAGGAGATCCTCTTCGTGCTGCAAAAATCCCTGGGACATGGTCAATCATCACCAAAATAGCAAATCGCCCTTTTATTTTAAGAGCAGCCTTGCGAATAGCCTCCGGAGGGGTTTCTCCTTTTTCTAAAAACTGGTTGATGAGCACCGCAATAATCTCGGTATCGGTTTCGGAAGCGAGGATTTTCTGGACCTCAGGAGTAATAAAATCAGTGTAATTCTCAAAAATTCCATTATGAACGAGGGTAACCGTTCCAACTCGATGGGGATGCGCATTTTCCTCCGTCACCTTTCCATTGGTGGCCCAACGAGAATGTCCTAAAGATTCACTTCCTCTGGGCAGAATTTCAGTAGATCCGGAAATTTTCCCCACTCTTTTTGTCGTCTCTACTTTCCCCTGTGGATTTCGTACCGCAATTCCCCAAGAATCGTATCCGCGATATTCCAGTTTTTTAAGCCCTTCTAATACTTGTTCACCGGCGTTTTCTGTGGTTCCCGAAACAGCAAAAATTCCACACATACAGGGAGGGGAAAAATGTATCTCCAGAATACCGGTATTTTGGAGAATATCCAAATTTTGTAGGGGCGTTCCAATGACACACCTCTACAAATTATCCGGTTACCACTTCTAAAAATACATCTTCCAAAGATTTTTTACCGTGTTCGGTTACTTCTGCCACAGACCCCAGGAGTACCAGCTCTCCTTTGCGAATAATTCCTACACGGTCGCAAAGCACCTCTGCATCATTCAGAATATGAGAATTGAAAAAGATGGTTTTTCCCTGGGCTTTTAAGGAGAGAATGAGGTCTTTTACTTGTCGCCGACCCAAAGGGTCCAGCCCACTCATAGGCTCGTCCAGAAATACAATTTTCGGATCGTTAATAAGCGCTTGTGCAAGACCAATGCGCTGCATCATTCCTTTAGAATAGCCCCCAATAGGACGATTAACCGCTTCTGCAGGGAATTGAAGGCGCTCTAAAAGGTCTGCAATCCGCATTTCTAAAACATCTTTCGGGATGCCAAAAATTTCCCCACAAAAGAACAAAAATTCCTGTGCGGTAAGATACTTGTATAAATGCGCATTTTCAGGGAAAAAACCAATAAACTGTTTTGATTCTTGGGATTTCGGAGAATATCCATTGATGAGAATTTCCCCTTCAGTTGGTGTTAAAAGCCCCAGCATCATTTTCATGGTGGTGGTTTTTCCTGCCCCATTGGGTCCTAAAAACCCAAACACTTCCCCTTCGGGAATATGGAGGGAAAGGTTTTTTACCGAATACGGAGCAGAAGAAGAATATTTTTTTGAAACATTTTTGAGCTGTATCATACAAAAAAATGAAGAGCAGTCACCCCATATTATAAAGCGGAAAAGCAGAAGAGAAAAGGGTTTCTTTTGGTGAGATTTTCAGGATAATAGAATCAATGAACAATCTTTCTCAAACCTTTCGGCAATGCGCCATAACCAAAAAAATGCTTCCTCGAACGAAACTTTTTCGGCTGGTGCGCACAAAAGAGGGCGCAGTATTTTTTGACCAAGACTACACCATTGCGGGACGAGGAATCCATTTTTCCAAACCCCCTGAAGTGGTGGAACAATTTTTTTCACCCCAAAAACGAAAAATGGTTGCCCATTTTTTAAAAGCAGAGCTTTTTCCGGAGCAGATGGAAACACTAAAAGGAGGAGTAAAAGAGACTTTTCAATCTCTTTTTTTAGCAGTAGCATAGCAATAATTTTGTATTTTCTCGTGCGTCGTTTTTCACTCCCTGTTTCTGTTGGCAACTGCATTGTAGGTGGCAAACACCCTATACTCGTTCAATCGATGACCAATACCGACACGGCAGATATTTTAGCCACCACAAATCAAATTTTAGAACTCGCCGAAGCGGGAAGTGAAATGGTACGGATTACCGTAGACACCGAAGAATCGGCAAAAGCCGTTCCGCATATTGTAGAAGCCGTGCGCAAAATTTCTCCCGTTCCCATTATTGGCGATTTCCATTTTAATGGACACCTTCTCTTAAAAAAATACCCAGAAATGGCGCAAGCTCTTGATAAATACCGTGTAAACCCCGGAAATGTAGGAAAAGGAGAAAAACGAGACCAGAACTTTGAGGCGTTTTTATCAATCGCAAAAGAATACGAAAAACCCATTCGTATTGGGGTTAATGGCGGATCACTGGATCCTGAAATTCTCCAACAAGAAATGGATGCCGTTTCAAATTCACAAACAAGTGATCATGATATTTTGGCATCTGCCATGGTAAAAAGTGCACTCCAATCGGCACAATATGCCGTAAATTTTGGATTCCCAAAGGACAAAATCATTCTCTCGGTAAAACACTCATCGGTGCCAGTGATGCTCCAGGCATATCGCCTGCTTGCCGCACAATGCGAATATCCGCTTCATATCGGTCTTACCGAAGCAGGTGGGGGAAAAAAAGGACTTATTTCCAGTGCCATCGCCCTGGGAATTTTACTGGCAGAAGGAATCGGCGACACCATCCGCGTTTCCATTACGCCTCGCCCCAAAGAATCTCGCACAGAAGAAGTCCGTATTGCCCAAGAAATTTTACAATCCCTTCAAATCCGAAACTTTACGCCAGAAGTCACTTCGTGCCCGGGTTGTGGACGAACAAACGGAAACCATTTTCAAGAATTCTCAGAAAAAGTTTCTATAAAACTTGAAGCCGTAAAACCAATATGGAAAGAACAGTACCCCCTTGCTCTCAGCTTAAAAATTGCAGTGATGGGCTGTATTGTAAATGGCATTGGAGAAGCAAAAGACGCCGATATCGGCATTTTTTTCCCAGGAAAAGGAGAAGGGAGATATGCCACCGTATATGTGGGAGGAAAAAGGGAAAAAGAACTGCAAGGAACAGAGATTTTTGAAGACTTTTGGAAAATTGTTGAGAATACGGTCACACACACAACAACGATTACCCATTTGAGAACCAATAAAGAAGCGGAGGGAAAGCCAAAGAAATAAAAAAATCATCTTGCAAAGAAAAAGAGAGGGGCTTATTATCGCCTCTGCTTGTCAATTTAACCCCTTTTCTTATGACAAAAGCAGACATTATTGCTGCTATGGCAGCTGAAGCTGGTATTACCAAGAAAGCTTCTCAAGACGCTCTTGAGGCTCTTCTCAATGTAATTACTGGTGAGTTGAAAAAAGGAGAGTCTGTGACTCTTACCGGATTCGGAACTTTTAAAGTTTCTCAGCGAGCAGCTCGTGCTGGTGTAAACCCACGAAACCCAGGTCAAAAGATCAAGATCCCTGCTATGAAACTCCCAACCTTCAAGGCTGGAAAGGGTCTTAAAGATTCTGTTCGATAATTTTGCCATCGGCATTTTTTAAAAAAACCTTTCTGCACAGCAGAAAGGTTTTTTTTGTTCAAATGCCATTTTTGCTTTTGAGGATGGGTTGCATATGTTTTTTGTAGAGGTGTTGCATGCAACTCCTCTACAGATTCCAAATTCCTCTTCCGTATTTGAGAAAAACCGCATACCATCTCCGAGAATTTTTTTCTCTCGTATGCCACCACTTTCTTTTCCGAAAAAAATGCTATTGCTCGGTTCTGGAGCCCTAAAAATTGGAGAAGCAGGAGAATTTGATTACTCTGGATCTCAGGCTATTAATGCGCTGAGAGAGGAAAATATAGATATAATCCTCGTGAATCCCAATATTGCCACCAACCAAACTTCCGAAAGGGATGGCGTTAAAATATATTTTTTACCGGTAACCCCAGATTTTGTAGAACGAGTTATTGAAAGAGAGAAACCCGATGGAATTTTTTTGGCATGGGGAGGGCAAACCGCGCTCAACTGTGGCGTAAAACTCTTTGAAACCGGAGTACTAGAAAAATATGGCGTAAAAGTATACGGAACCCCCGTAGAAACCATCCAAAAAACGGAAGACCGCCAGCTTTTTAACGATGAACTCTCAAAAATCGGAATTCGTTTTCCGGTCTCTGTTTCGTGTACTACAAAAGAAGGCGCATACGAAGCACTAGAAAAAATTGGATTCCCCGTTATTGTCCGTGCCGCATTTACGCTAGGAGGCGGAGGATCGGGCTTTGCCAATACGCATGAAGAATTTGAAATTCTGGTAAAAAATGCGCTCTCGTATTCTCCTCAAATTTTGGTGGAAGAGAGTTTAAAGGGGTGGAAAGAAATTGAGTACGAGGTAGTGCGGGACAGTGCTAATAACTGTATTACGGTGTGTAATATGGAGAATTTTGACCCTCTGGGAATCCATACCGGAGAGTCCATCGTTATTGCACCATCGCAAACGCTTTCCGATTCGGAATATCAAATGCTCCGGTCTATCGCCATCAAAACTATTCGGCATCTTGGAGTAGTGGGAGAATGTAATATCCAATATACACTGGATCCGTATTCTGAAGAATATCGTGTTATTGAAGTAAACGCGCGACTTTCTCGGTCTTCCGCTCTCGCTTCCAAAGCAACCGGATACCCGTTGGCGTATATTGCTGCCAAACTCGCATTGGGATACCAACTCGACGAACTCCGAAATTCTATTACCCAAGAAACTTCCGCTTTTTTTGAGCCATCACTGGACTATGTTGCCCTTAAAATACCACGGTGGGATCTCAATAAATTCCGAAAAGTATCCGAAACCATTTCTTCGGAAATGAAAAGTGTCGGCGAAATTATGGCCCTTGGGCGCAATTTTGAAGAAGTATTGCAGAAAGGACTTCGAATGCTCCAAATTGGCGCACACGGTATTACCCATCATCCTTTTGTCTTTGAAGATCTCGAAAAAGAACTCGTAAGTCCCACTCCAAAACGAATATTTGCTGTTTATGAAGCCTTTAAAAAGGGATACACCAAAACCCAAATTGCCGAACTCACCAAAATTGACGAATGGTTTTTGGGAAAAATTGAGCGCATTCTTACCACCGAACAAAAAATTGAGAGCGTTTTTTCTGCTCCTTCTTCTTCGGAAGTGGAAAAAAAGAGCATTATGCTGTTGGCAAAAAAGGAAGGATTTTCGGACGCGCAAATCTCAAAAATTGTTCCCGAAATTTTCCCCGATGAGATGGGAGTACGAGCGCAACGAAAAGCCTGGGGAATTATTCCGATTTCTAAAAAAATCGACACCCTCGCGGCAGAATTTCCTGCAAAAACAAATTATTTGTACCTCACATACCACGGAACAAAAAACGATATGGAGAAGAATTGATTTTTCCCGTAGGGGGGTGCCATTGGCACGCCCCTACGAAACCACATCCAAATAACATTTTTCGCATAAAACCTTTTCCGGACGATCTGGAGAATAGGTGGTTTCTATTGCCGTGCCACAATTCCCACAGGTTCGTTTCCAGAGCTTCCGAGGGTTTCTCAGCTTCATGCGGTCTGCATGGCGAATATCTGGATGACGATGTGGAATTGAGAGATTCATCTTTCGGTAAAACTCGAGTTCTGGTTTTTGGATAATAAACAGTTTCCCACTTTCTTCACAGGTTAAAGCCCAATTCAGAACATCATCCGGAATTTTAGAAATATCATCCGGAAGGTTTTTCATGATTTCTTTGGTAATCACTTTTTCTACTTTTGGGGTTGGGGATTCGTAATCGGACC
>JBAXIU010000018.1:0-26409 GCA_037138215.1 Candidatus Peregrinibacteria bacterium
AACTCCTCCTCATTTTAATTCACTCTGTTGCACTTCGAATTAAAATCTAGGTTTTAGAGGAACTCATAAAAATTCGAGGCGAAAAACCAGAAAATATCCGCGTTGCTATCCAAGGTTTTGGGAATGCCGGTCAACACGCGGCAACCATTCTCCACTCATTGGGATACAAAATTGTCGGAATTTCTGATTCTCACGGAGCGCTGTATGCGCCCAACGGTTTAGATCCGCAACAAGTGGCTCTGCAAAAACGCGAAAAAGGAAATCTCCACCATATTTACTGCGAAGGAAGTGTATGCGACGCAAAACGACTGATGGCAGATGGAGTACAAATTATGACGAATGAGGAACTGTTAGAATGTGAGTGTGAGGTCCTTATTCCCGCTGCATTAGATCGTCAAATTCATGAAGGAAATGCAGGAAAAATAAAAGCAAAAATCATTTTAGAACTCGCCAATGGTCCCACCACACCGGAAGCCGACACCATTTTGGAAGAACGGGGAATTGTTGTTTTGCCGGATGTCTTGGCGAATGCCGGAGGAGTAACGGTTTCTTATTTTGAGTGGGTGCAAAACCTTGCCAATTATTACTGGACGGAAGAAGAAGTTCGAGATCGCCTGAAAAAAATTATGCTCAGCGCGTTCCATGGCATTTTAGAGTTTGCCCAGGCACACCAAATTTCATACCGAAAAGCAGCCTTTGTATTGGCAGTAAAACGAATTTTGGAAGCATTACAATTACGGGGACGAATCTCCTCGTAAAGGGATGTTTCGAAAACGGCGAAGAGCATATGACAAGCCCTTTATTGGAGTCCTTCCGCGTACCTTTTAAAATTCTCCAATATGGCTTGCCATCCTGCTTGCTGTTGCTCCAATGAGTGTACCGGTTCGGTATCAAATATTTCAGTAATGGTCGTACTATCCTTATTCTCTGTAAAAATAACCTCCACTGTTCGCCCTTCATGAACAGTATAGGAAATCTTCTCCCCCTCCCTTATTTCTGTGTATTCTCCCTCTGGAATAATATAGGAAATTTTTTTGGGATGGAGCAATTCTGTATAAACCCCCTCAAAATTAAAACTCACATTTCCGTCCCGAGAAGCCATAGTATAAGAAAATTTCCCTCCTTCACGAAGATCATTTACGGCTTTGGGGCAATGCCAATCATCAGATGCAGCATTCCATTGCTCTATATGCTGAGGGTTTGTAAATATTTCCCAAACAGTGGAAATGGGAAGCTTTACAGGAGTAGAGACGGTCAGAAGAACAGATGACATACAAAAAAGTAAAATTACTTCGCACTACAGTTTATCATCCAATGAATTCCATACTGATCGGTAAATGAACCATAATAGTCGCCCCAAAACATATCTTGCATGGGCATTTCTACTACACCATTTGCAGAAAGCGCGGTAAAAAGCCTGTCCGATTCTGCCCGAGTATCAGGATGGAGGGAAATATGCACATTATTTCCTGCGTTTACGGTAAATCCCATAGACTCTGGAGCATCTGTTCCGTGTAAAAGGTGCCCTCCTAAAATAGGGAGGGTGATATGCAGTACGAGGTTTTTATCAGTATCAGAAAGCGTCGGCATCCCTTCGTGTGACGGAATATCAACAAACCGATGAATGCCATCTAAAAATTCTCCCCCAAAAACAGACTTATAAAAGGTAAATGCTTCCTCTGTATTATTTGCAAAGTTAAGGTATGTAGAAACAGTCGCCATAAAAAAGGAAAAAGTAGCTTTATAATACGCTTCCTACATTATTTTTCAAGATGAAGATTTAACGCTGAAGAGTTCAAGCAGAGCCCAAAAAACATAAATTTATAACATCCGAAAAAAAATTGACATAAAATGACAGAGTATTTGTGTTGGAGCGCTTTTGCAAAGGGCTCCTTATTTTTGGTTTGTGAATTTCTAGAGATACCAAACAAAACAAGCAGCTTACAAACCTAAAAATATACAAAATTTGACATTTTTTGCCATAAAAAGATATAATTTTGTTAAATTTCGTCATTTTTTATTTTTTTATGGCATCACAAATTCGTATTACAAAAACTCAAGAATTTTCCGAAGTCCTTGCGTTTTTACAAGAGTATTACAAAGGAATGACTGAAAACGAGATTATCAAACAAGCCGTTATACAAGACTATCGAACAAAATCTCCTTTTGAAATATTTCCAGCGGAAAAAGTGTCTCCTGCCCTTCAAAAAGAGATTCATGAAGCCCTGGAAGAAGTAAAAAGAGGGGAAGTTTCTGGTCCTTTTGAATCGGCAGATGATTTTATTCTTTCTCTGAAAAAATAATGAAAATTACTCGTACTAAAAAATTTGAAAAAGCGTATGCAAAGCTTTCTGAAAAGAAGAAAAAGGCGGTAGATGCCGCTATTTCGATTTTTTATGAAAATCCTCAAAACATTACCCTTAAAAATCATCGACTCCATGGAGAAAAAGAGGGCTTAAGAGCTATTTCTGCTGGTGGAGACCTCCGAATTATTTTTTTAGAAAAAGATGGGTACATAGAGGTCCTTATGCTCCATGTTGGAACGCATAACCAAGTGTACGATTAACCTGTAGAGACGCCCCGCTGGGGCGTCTCATTATTTGTGTTGGAGCGCTTTTGCAAAGGGCTCCTTATTTTTGGCTTAATGGAAAATTTTGTGGGCTAAGAAGTTAAAATTTCGTGTAGAATAAAGGCAGAATCTAACCAAAATTCTGTATGACAAAAAAAATGTCCTCGCTGTAAAAGTATAAAGACAAAGAAAAATGGCATCAGAGAAAGGAAGTAGCAATACAAATGTCAAGAATGCAATGCTCGATGGGGAGGGAAGAAAACAAAGAGTAAAACAGAGGTCAAAAAATTGTATCACGAATATGCACGAGGTCGTCAGACACTCGCTTTTTTAGAGCAGAAAACAGGTAAAACAAAAAGGACATTACAAAAGCATTTCAACCAGCTTTCTCCGTATACAGGAGAGATTTTTGTTCCTCTAGAGCCTGTTGCATTACTGATGGATGCAACCTTCTTTTCCAGGAGAGACGGTCTTTTAATTGCTCGAAAACATGGAAAAAATCTTCTGTGGCAAAGGATTGAAACAGAAAGTGTCTCTGAATACGAAAAACTTCTCAACAATCTGCAAAACGCAGGTGTTCAATTTTCTTCATTTACAATTGACGGACGAACCGGAGTTTTACGATTTCTTCTGAGAAAATATCAAGGAATTCCCGTACAGCTCTGCCAATTCCATCAAGTCCAAATCATGACTCGATACCTGACAAAAAGACCAAAAACCGATGCAGGAAAGACACTCCGCGCACTTACTTTAACACTTCCCTCCTCATCAGGAGTAGATTTTACCGCTCGACTGGAGAAATGGTATGAACAATCAAAGAGTTTTCTCGACGAAAAAACGCTTTCCAATGACAAAAAACGAGGCTGGCATTACACACATCGTCGGATACGAAGTGCAGTTCGTTCTTTAAGAAGGAATTTACCCTATCTCTTCACCTTTGAAGGCTTTCCTGATCGGAATATTCCAAAAACAACGAACTCCTGCGATGGCTTTTTCTCCCATTTAAAAAGCTGGCTTAATGTCCATCGCGGACTGCGAGATGATAGAAAGTGGAAAATGCTTCATTATCTTCTTGAAAACAACTAATCCCAGCCCACAAAATTTTCCATTAACCCAAATACTCTCTATCCGCTCTGCTATACCACTATGCTTTATTGTTTGGTTCCCTTTTCCGGAAAAAACTTTAAATGTTTCTGAGTCCCAAAATGTTTCCATAACTCTTAAGCTTATTCGTTCGCTATTCAGTAGTGAATACAGCAGAAGCTTGAATAAAAGCCCTCCTCTCAGCTTTTTTACTTGCTTATCTACTCCCACCTCGTCTCCTATCTTTTCCAAAACCTCCTCTGGTATATTTCTTAGCAGTTCTGGGCAACTTATTCCTTTCTTCATAACATTTGTGAAATTTTTCTTTCACAATATCCCCTATTTACGCCATTATTTCAACGTTTTGGACAGCTCTGACTACAAGTTTGAACCAACGCAAGTATCTTTATTTTTTTGCATTTTTTTTGTAGCGCTACCATATAGCCAAATGATGAAATCTAGTAATTTTGTGTCGTTAATAACACTGCTACTATTAAGCATGGAACGAATTTCTTCCAAATATTTTTTTGTTTCATCCAAAGACAATAGATTATTGAATTTAGTAATTAATTCATTATAAATCTCTTGTCTCATGGCAATTCTATTTTGTATAGGTAGTTTTGGATCATTCAGGGGTTTAAGCTGAAAAAAATTACCGATATGAACATCATAAATTGGTAAGTCATTATTTATTGTGTGTAATGCTTTTGTTGCGAAGGAAAACTGTATGCTGTTATGTCCCCGAATGGTTAGTATGCCATCCATCTTTGTTAAAAAATCGGTTAATGTATTTTGATTACCAAAATCTCTCGTATTTAATAATTTGAAATATTTCTTAAAGTATTCATCTGTTAAACCAGCTGCTCTCATCACATAGAAAGTTTTGTATGTACTTTCAAAATCAATATCATTTTCTATATTGCAACCTTGGCTAAATTTTTTTTTTAGAAAAATATAGTTCTCAACGCCTTTTATTCTTCCTTTTTCATTGAATTCAGTAAAAATTTGATCTGAATTATCTTTTAGTTTTTGAATCAGTTGTTCTGATTCAGAATTTAATATATTCATACTATTTTTTTATAAAAAAGATTTGTTGCATGATAATAATCAAAAAGGGCGCGCCGGTGGCGCGCCCTTAAAAAGCCATCCCTATTTCTCTTCCACCACCTCCGCATCCTCCGGCTCGTCTTTCTTCTCCTCCGCACCTTTTTCTGCCTCCGCCTCTTTTGCGGCTTTTTCATACAGTTCCGCTCCGGCTTTTTGGAGGATTTTCATTAAATCATCATGCGCTTTTTTGTAATCTTCGGCACTGGCGTCTTCTTTTTCCAGCTCTTTTTTCGCTTCTTCTAGGGCTTTTTTTACCTCTTCTACTACTGCGCTGGAAAGTTTCTCGCTGTCCTCGTCTACCATCTTTTGCCCCTGGAAAATTGCCGCGTCCAAATGGTTTTTGCTCTCTATCTTCGCTTTCTTCTTTTTATCTTCCTCGGCATTTTCTTCTGCGTCCCGTCGCATTTTCTCAATTTCTTCCTCGCTCATTCCGGATGACCCTTGAATGGTAATGTGCTGTTCTTTTCCGGTTCCCTTGTCTTTTGCCTTCACATGCAAAATTCCGTTCGCATCAATATCAAACGACACCTCAATTTGCGGTACTCCACGCGGTGCAGGTGGAATTCCATCCAATACAAATCGTCCAAGAGATTTATTATCCGCCGCCATTTCACGGTCTCCTTGTACGACATGCACTTCTACGCTCGGTTGGCTATCTGCCGCGGTAGAAAATACTTGCGATTTTGAGGTTGGAATGGTGGTATTCCGCTCAATAAGCTTGGTGGCAATACCTCCCATCGTCTCAATCCCCAGGGATAAAGGCGTCACATCCAAAAGCACCACGTCTTTTACATCTCCCCGTAAAACTCCTCCCTGAATTGCTGCTCCAATGGCAACCACTTCATCGGGGTTTACCCCTTTATGCGGCTCTTTCCCAAAGAAATCTTTTACCGCTGTTACTACCGCTGGCATACGCGTCATTCCTCCCACCAAAATCACTTCATCAATATCTTTTGCTTCCATCTTGGCGTCTTTTAATGCCTTTTTGCAGGGCTCAATAGACTTTTTAATAAGATTGCCTACCAGAGATTCTAATTTTGCTCGGGAAAGTTTTACCACCAAATGCTTTGGTCCGTTTTGGTCTGCGGTGAGGAATGGGAGATTCACCTCCGTTTCCATGGCAGAAGAAAGCTCTATCTTTGCTTTTTCTGCGGCTTCTTTAATCCGTTGCAGCGCCATTTGGTCTTTACTAATATCCATCCCTTCGTTCTTTTTAAATTCCTCCAAGAGGAAGTCAATGAGGACTTCGTCAAAGTTATCTCCTCCCAAATGCGTGTCTCCGTTGGTAGAAATAACCTCAAATACTCCATCTCCCAGCTCCAAAATAGAAACATCAAAAGTTCCTCCTCCCAGGTCGTACACCACCACCTTTTGGTTCTTATTTTTCTTGTCGAGTCCGTATGCCAATGCTGCCGCGGTGGGCTCGTTAATAATTCGTTTCACATCCAGTCCCGCAATTTTTCCGGCGTCTTTAGTGGCTTGGCGTTGAGAATCATTGAAGTATGCAGGGACAGTAATAACGGCTTCGGTAACGCTCTCTCCTAAAAATGCCTCGGCATCGGCTTTCAGTTTTTGGAGGACAATGGCGGAAATTTCTGCGGGTTGTACCAGCTTATCCTCAAACTCAATCATCGCGGCTCCGTTTTTTCCGGCTTTTACCGCAAATGGCATTCGACTCGCTTCTTCTTTTACTTCGTCTAGCGTGTGCCCAATAAAACGCTTTGCGGAGAAAATGGTATTTTTGGGGTTGGTAACGCCTTGCCGTTTGGCAGGAACTCCTACCAGTCGCTCACCGTTTTTACTGGCAACAATAGAAGGAGTGGTTCGCGCCCCTTCTGAGTTGGTAATAACTACGGCTTCTCCTCCTTCCATAACCGAAACACACGAGTTGGTGGTTCCCAGGTCTATTCCTATAATTTTTGACATAAAAAAGGGGTAAAAGATTGCGGCGTAAACCCCGCGGGTCTGTGACGCGGGTGACCCGCGGGGTTGAACATTCACAGGGAAATTAGCACTCTTTATTATAGAGTGCTAAAAAAAAGTGGTCAAGAAAATTTTTGTGCGTTTATGTCTCACTTTATGGCATTATGTGCGAGATGAACAAATAATAAGTTTTCCCTATGATCCCTGCCTCATTCCAATCTCTTATTGCGGACTACCAATCTCTCGAAAATCCTCGGGAAAAATTTCAGTTTCTGCTGGAACTTTCGGAAGAACTTCCTGAAATAGATTCTGCAAAAAAAACGCCAGAATGTGCCGTAAAAGGCTGTGCTTCCAATGCGTGGGTAGCGGTAAACCGGGATACAGAAGGAAAAATACATATTTCAGGTGCAGCAGAAGCACAAATTTCAAAAGGAATGCTCGCGTTTTTTTCCCTCGGGCTTTCGGGTTGTACTCCGCAAGAAGTCCTGCTTATTACGGATGAAGAATTGGAAAATACGGGAGTCATTACTTCGCTTTCTCCGTCTCGCGCAAATGGGGCGCTTTCTACCTGGAAAAAAATACACCATACAGCGCTCTCTTTTTATGGGCAAAAGTAATTTCAGCCCCCCACTAATACCCTTGTCGCCCTTCCATTGCTCTGGAAAGCGTATTTTCATCCGCATACTGTATTTCACTTCCCAAAGGAATCCCCCGGGCAATACGAGAAATATGTTTGGTGGGAAACAATCCCGAAACTTTTTGAAAGAGATAATTTGCAGTTGCCTCTCCTTCAAGCGTGGAAGGGAGCGCGAGAATAATCTCTGTGACTTCATGATACTTTTCCTCTCGAAGCCTTTCTAAAAGCGGTGTAATACGGATATTATCCGGACCAATACCATTCATAGGCGATAAAACCCCACCCAACACAAAATATCGTCCTCGAAAAGCATTCGTTTTTTCAATCGCCAAAATGTCTAAAGAATTCTCCACAATACAAATCATTTCACGGTCCCTTTTTGGACTTTCGCAAATAAAACACTCGTCCCCATCTGCAAAATGAAAACAAGTTTTACAGTAATGCACACTGTTCGCAAGGCGCAGGAGCGCATTTCCAAATTGTTCTTGAAAATACGGAGAAGATTGCAGGAGGTACAATACATGACGCGTAGCACTTTTGGGGCCAATCCCTGGAAGCCGAGAAAAATGATCCACCAGATCTTGAATACCTTTGGGAAGAGAGGAAGTCATGTTTTTTTGAAAAGAAAATTGCTACGATAGTATCAACTTTCTGTAATCCCCTCAAGCATGGCATTTTCTTCTGAAATTCTTTCTTTTTGCCACACCCTTTTAAAAACCAGTACATTTGAAGACTATTGCTATAACGGGCTTCAAGTAGCAGGAAAACCAAAAGTTTCTCGTATTGCACTAGGAGTTTCAGCATCCAAAGCCTTTTTAGAAGAATCTGCTAACTGGAATGCAGATTTATGCCTCGTACACCATGGTCTTATTTTTGGAAAAATAGACCGTATTACCGATATTCTCGCGGGAAGACTGGAAATTCTCCTGAAAAACCACATGGGGCTCGCGGGGTTTCATCTCCCTTTAGATGCGCATGAAACCGTGGGCAACAACATTGCCATTGCAGAACTCTTGGAACTGGAAAATATTAAAAAATGCGATATCGGATGGTCGGGAGAGCTCCCACAAAAAATGGACTTTATGGATTTTGTGCGTCTTGTAGAAGAATCATTGGGAACCAAAGCATCTTTTGCAGAGAATTTTGGAACGCCTCAGGTAAATCGCATTGCCATTATTTCCGGCGGTGCATCAGATTATTCACGATATGCCATAGAGAATGAGGCAGACACCTTTGTTTTTGGAGAACTAAAAGAATCGGCGTACCACGAACTTAAAGAACGAGGGATCAATTTTATTGCTGCCGGACATTTTGCCACTGAAAGACTTGGGATTCAGAGGCTTGGTGCAGCGATTCATCAAAAATTTCCTGAAGTGGAAATAAAGTTTTTTGATGAAGAAGTAGAGATTTAAAAATGGTTTTTAAATTTTCTCTCTATCTTTTTGCCCGCCATTCCAAAAATGCCTGATGAAAATCGTCGAGTTCTCCATCCAAAACGAGGTCTGGATTGGTATGCTCGTAGTTGGTTCTGGTATCTTTTACGAGTTTGTACGGATGAAGAACATAATTACGAATTTGTGTTCCCCAAGCCGCTTCGGTGTAATCCCCTCTTACCACTGCCGCTTTTTCCGCCTCTTCTTCCTTCATTTTTAATGCTAGGCGAGATTTCAAAACTTGAAGGGCTTTTTCTCGGTTTTGGTGTTGAGACCGTTGATTTTGGCAAACCACCACAATATTTGTGGGAATATGCACCATCCGTACGGCAGAATCAGTTTTATTGACATGTTGTCCTCCTGCTCCACTGGCACGAAAAGTATCCACACGAATTTCATTTTCTGGAATATCAATATTTGCCGTATCTATTTCCTCTAATTCCGGCGTTACCATAACCCCTGCAAAAGAAGTCTGCCGGAGACTTTTAGCATTAAAAGGTGATTGCCGCACCAAACGATGAGTCCCCTTTTCGGCAGAGAGTAGCCCAAAGGCGTTTTCTCCAATAATTTCTATGAGACAGCTTTTTATACCCGCTTCTACACCATCTGATTTCTCTAAGATTTCCGCTTTCCAACCTTTTCGTTCACAAAACCGGAGATACATCCGCAAAAGCATCTCCGCAAAATCTTGGGCTTCGGTTCCTCCCGCACCAGCAGTAATTTCTAAAACCGCATTCCGACTGTCAAAATCTCCCGAGAGGAGAATATCTTTTTCCGCTTCTTTAAAACGCGTATAAAGAATTTGGTATTCCAATTCTATCTCTTTTTGTTCAGCAGAATCCTCTTCTAAAATATCCAGCATTTCTGCTAAACCTTCAGAATCATTATCCAAAGAAATCCACTTTTCTTGTTTTTTTTGAAGAGACGAGAGGCGTTGAGAAATTTTACTCGCCTCTTGCGGGTCATCCCAAAAATTAGAGCTTTCCGTTTTTGGCTTTAAATGTGCTATTTCCTCCTGAATTTCTGGAAGTTTCGCACATTCTTTTGCCCGTACAATATCGGAACGGAGCAGGGTAATAGCATCAAAAAGTTCACTATAGAGCATGAAAACGAAAAAGACTGGGGGATTTTATACGGAGGCAAACCAAAAAGGCAAATGCGTGGATACTCATTTTTATCCTAAAATGGCTTCTAAAGGGTTCATATTTGCCGCTCTGCGAGCCGGGAAAAAAGTAGAAAGAAAAGTAATTCCACCCATAATAGCAAAGAGAAAAAGAGGAATACTCCACGAAAAGAGAAAGAGTGAATCCGGAAGAAAGGAAAGATGAGGAAGCGCATTCATCACCATGGTATTCACCTTCCAACTCGCCAAATACCCGAATGTAATGCCCACTATCAGAGCACTCAAAGAAAGAAGTAATCCTTGGCTCAGAAAAATAAGAGCGATACTTCTTTTGGAAGTTCCCAAAGACCTCAAAATCCCAATAGTTTTTTGATGTTCTAAAACAGACAACGAAAGCGTTGAAAAAAGAAAAAGGGCAGAAAGGATGAGAAGAAGGGATGAGGAAAAAAGAAGAATCCCCTGAAGAACGAGAAGCGAAAACGAAAGCTCATCGGATTTTTCTGGATTGGATACCACTAAAAGTCCCATTTCTTTCAGTTTTTCTTGCACCGCAAAACGATTACTGGGATCTACAAGATGCACAAAAAGTCGAGAATATTCCAGAGGCGTCGTTTCTATTCCTTCCAACTCATGATTAATGTTTATCGCGGTAGAAAGCGGAATTGCCATCCCCAAAAGTGGAGCGTCGGGGGAAAGTCCTACCACTTCTATTTTCCGGGTAATTGTTTTTTTCTTGGAAATAAGAGGAAAAAACGAAGATTTGCCAAAAGTCACCTCTCCTGTTTTCCCCACCACTGATTGGGGATCAAATCCCGAAAACCCCGGAATGGATTCGGAAAAGGAATTGAGAAAATCCAGCGCAAAGGGGGATAAAAAAATGGGAAGGGGAGAATTGGGATCATCTAAAAATTGTTTTCCCGCAGGAATATTTTTTTCAAAAAACGAAGCATCAATGCCCTTTAAAAAGAAAAAATCAATGGGAAACGGAATAATACTCGCTTGCGCTGTAGCCGGAACCACCACGGGATACTCTCGAGAAACCTTTGCTACTCCAGGAATTGTTTCTATTTTTTGTAACAGTTCTTCATCTAATTTTTTTTGAAAGAGATGGATTTTTTGCGGTACAGCTTGGACTTTTATGGTATCGGTTCCTTGAAAGGTTTGCGCCATAACGCTCGTTTTAATGCCTTCCGACAGGGAAAGAAAAAAAAACAGAGAACAAGAGCTGGCGATAAGCCCTAAAAACACCAAACTGTATTGGAGTTTTTTTTGAGAGAGAAGCCGAATGGAGAACCGAAAAGCGTCAAGAATATACATGGTTTTTACCCTCTAAGATTTACCCAAAAACTCTCTTCTGGAAAAATTTCTCGTTTCTCTGAAACACCAGAAATGAGCACTTCAAAAATATCATGAATATTTGCAGGACTGGTTTCCCGAGACCCGAGTCCATATACAAAGGGGAATATTCGGGGTCGAGATTCCAAGTCATACAGCGCAGATCGCACCTCCATAAATAGTGGTCCTCCTTCTGCGCCTACTGGTGAAGTTCTGTCCATTACCGCTACGCCTTTTTTCCCGTCTAAACACTCTCGTACAAATGCTCCTGGAAACGGACGAAATGTCCGAAGGCGTAAAGCTCCCACTTTTTCTCCTTTTTCTCTTCTTTCATCTATCACTTTTTTTACCGCCCCAAAAGTAGAGCCTAAAACCACTACGGCATATTCGGCATCTTCCAGTTCATACATTTCCCCAAAAGACGAATAATCTCGTCCAAAAGCTTTTCCAAATTCTTCTCCCACCGCGGGAATAACGGCAAACGCATTTAAAATTCCTTCCAACTGGCTTCGGCGCGCCTCATGGTAAAAATCAGGACGCGTTGCTCCTCCGTATGAAACCGGATTTTCTATATCTAACAGCGGATTTTTAAGAATGGGTTTTCCAATAAATTTTTGAACTGCCTCATCATCCTCAATGGTCACTTTTTGGTGGGTGTGCGTTACCTGAAAAGCATCCATACAAATCATAATCGGCGTTCTCACCGATTCATCTTCCGCAATGCGAAACGCCTGAAAAAGAAGGTCATACATTTCTTGTGCATCTTTGGCATGAAGTTGCAAAAACCCCGTATCCCTTTCTGCCATACAATCCGAATGGTCACAGTGAATGGAAAGAGGAGCCCCTAAAGCGCGATTTCCATTAATGAGCACAATAGGAAGGCGCATCCCTGAGGCATTAAAAAGCGCTTCGTGCATAAATGCCAAACCTTGGGATGCTGTTGCCGTCATCACTCGTCCCCCTGCTGCGCAAGCCCCAATACAGGCAGACATCGCCGCGTGTTCGCTTTCTACTGTTACAAATTCTGTTTCCACCGCACCATTATTCACCATCACCGAAAACGCCTCCATAATGTACGAAGTAGGCGTAATGGGATATGCGGCTACTACATCGGGATTTATTTGACGCATGGCTTCTGCAGCGGCATGGTTCCCATCTAAAACTTTTACGATCGGCATAAAAAAAAAGAAAAACTGTCGTAAATGTACGATACGCGAGAGAAATATTCAATGCTCAGGAATTTTTCCTCATTTCTCTCGTAAAAAGTGTATAGTTTTTCCAGAATGAATGGGATCTTTAGGAAACCACTCCATTCTTTTTTCCCATTTTAATGAGCTTTCCTACTTCCCTTTTGCTGGACTGGTATTCCACGGAAAAACGAGACCTTCCCTGGAGAAAAACATACGATCCGTATAAAATATGGGTTTCAGAAATTTTTTTGCAACAGACTCAAGTTTCTCGTGTTATCGTCTACTATGAGCGATTTTTAGAACGATTTCCTACCCTTCTCTCACTTTCAAAATCCTCATGGGAAGAATTTTTGCCCTATTTTCAGGGGATGGGATTTTATTCCCGTGGACGCAATATGCTCAAAGCCGCTCAGTATATCGCTGAAAAATACTCCGGTACATTTCCAAATGATTTACAAGAACTCCAAAATATCCCCGGAATTGGAAAATATACCGCTGCCGCTATTGCCAGCTTTGCTTACCATCAAAGCGTTCCTGCAGTAGACACCAATTTCATCCGTGTCTTTAGCCGATTTTTTGGAATTTCCACTAAAGAGGTCCAAAAAAAGGGAGAAGAAGTCTATGCGGAGGGCAACGGAAATGCCCTCAATCATGCCGTTATGGATTTGGGCTCTTCTCTTTGTACGGCGAAAAAAGTGGATTGTGTCCATTGCCCACTCAAAAACCAATGCCATTTTTTTCAAACCCAACAAGAAATTCCGCTTCGCCTGCCTTCTCGTCCTCGTCGTATCTTAGAGGAAGAAAGAGCGCTATTAGTGTTACACCGAGACAAAGAATATGTATTCCAGAAAAATAATGGAGAGGAAATACTATCGCTCCCCTCTTTTTTGCGCCCCAAAGGCAAAGATATTCGGCATTTATTGCAAGAAAAAGCACTCCAAAAATGGAATATCCATATTTCCGTTCGTCCCCCATTTTTTACAGTAGATATGGCGGTTGAAAAAGGATTACTCCGAATTTCCTTTTCCCGTGCGCAAATTTTGCAAGGAGAAAAGCCAAAAGGCGAGAATTTTATTTGGATACCACCTGAAAAACTGGAGGAAAATTTTTACGATGAATACACGCAAAAAATTATCGAAAAACTAAAAAATATGAAAATGCCGAAATAAAATTTACCCCCCAAACGCCTGTTCCATTTTTAAAAGCCGTTCCCAGTTGTCGTCTACTTCTTTTTGAAAATCTTCTACCAGCTGTGCACTTTCTGGCTTTAAAAGGTGCTTAAATCTCCCTTGATCTTTAAGCCATTCCGTTACCGGTTGTTTCTCTTTTGGCTTGTAATTGATTTTCCATTTTCCATTGTCTACCTCGTACAGTGGCCAAAAACAGGTGTCCACCGCGCGCTGGGAAATGGTCATTCCCATTTGCGGGTCGGTTTTCCAGTTGGTGGGACAGGCTGATAAACAATTAATAAACGCGGGCCCCTTTACCTCAAACGCTCGATGCGCCTTTTTCATGAGATCGGCAAAATTGGACGGAGATGCCTGCGCAATATACGGAATATGATGCGCCGCAATAATTTCGGTTAACAGTTTTCGATTTTGCTTTTTTCCGTGAATTTCTGTCCCCGCTGGAGAAGTGGTAGTGTGGGTATGAATGGGCGTTGCCCCAGACCGTTGGTATCCCGTGTTCATGTAGCCCTCATTATCAAAACAGATATACACAAAATCGTGTCCGCGCTCCAAAGCGCCCGAAAGCCACTGAAGACCGATATCATAAGTTGCGCCATCTCCGCCAATCGCTAAAAATTTTATGCGTTTTTGCTCTTCATTCAGCTCTCCTTTTCTCAGTTTCGCAGTGTGCATGGCTTCTACTCCGGAAATAACAGCGGCAGCATTTTGAAAAAGAGAATGAATCCAAGGCGTTTTAAAGGAAGTGTACGGATACGCGCCAAAGCAAATTTCACTGCATCCCGTTGCGTTGGCAGTAATAATCGGATTATCAATGGTCGTAAGCGCTTGTTTTAAAATAACAGAGATTCCGCAGCCAGGGCAAAGCCGGTGTCCACTAGAAAGTGGCTGACGATTTTGCGAAACAGCTTTAATATTGGGAATAAATCGTTTTGGAGCGGGAGGAGGAGTAACGGAAGTCATAAAATGAAAAAATACAAAAGCAGTGTAGCAAGGAAAATTAAGAATTAAGAATTAAAAATTTAAAATATCTTAATTCTCAATTTTCTTCAACCGTTCCCCTACCTCATGCGCTTTGCACCATTCTTCTACACTTTTGGGTACTAGTCCTGAAATATTTTCATTTTTTTTGAGTTTTTCACGAACCAGTGTGGCAGAAACAGGCTTTTGAATCATCAGTTTTTGAAAAGAAACCCCAGGAATATTTGCTTTTTCCCATAAAGATTCCACAATGGAAGATCCGGAAAAAACAGTAGAAAATGGTGGACAAAGTTGCACTACATGGTGGGGCCACAGCGCATAGTGGTGAATATTGCGGATCGGAAGAATGGCATATTGCCATGATGAATATCCCAATTCTTGCAGGGCATTTTCCAATATTTCAAATCTTTCCCCGGCTGTAAGAGGATTTTCTGGTATAAAATTTTCTTCCGCACTCCCAATTCCTATTACAATTCTCTCCACACCCGTTTTAAAAATCTGACCAATAGCATCCGCATGGCCATTATGAAACGGTTGAAATCGTCCGATATAGAGGGCTGTAGTCATTTTTCTCTCAAAAAGTAAAAGAAGTGTAGCACAAAAAAATCCATTGTGCTTTTGAAAATATTTTGTAAAATTCTATGGCGTCTCGTTTTCTTTCGAGAATGCACTTAAAAATTTGGCACGGAGAGATGGCTGAGCGGTCGAAAGCGGCGGTCTTGAAAACCGTTAGAGGGCAACTTCTCTAGGGTTCGAATCCCTATCTCTCCGCCACATTTTTACAAGCAGCATAGGGATGTAGCTCAGTTGGTAGAGCACCGGTCTCCAAAACCGGTTGTCGCAGGTTCGATCCCTGTCGTCCCTGCCAGTTTTGGTGTATCTGTATCTCAGTTGATAAGGCCCCTGTCTTTCAAAACCGGTTGCCTCCGGTTGCTATCCCTGTCGTCCCTGCCAGTTTTTTGGGTATCTGTATTTTAGTGATCCCCATTCTCAATAGAAAATCCCATGCTCACCCATTGGATTTTTTTGAAATCAGCAAAAAATATGGCACATTAAAAGGGATTACCCCATAAACTCAATATTGAACTTAAAAGCTTAAGCCCCTACAAAACTCCAAAAGGGCGCAAAGTATTGATCCCTCTATAACACGGAACATTCCTAATTCCTAATTCCTAATTTTTTCTCATGCGTTTTCTCCTCCTCTCTCTCCTCTTTTTGGGAATGGACTTGGTTAGTAAATTTCATATGGAGACTCAAAATTTTGCGTTTCTTCCGGAAAACGAATTTTTTCGCCTCGAGCTCCACCATAATCCGGGAATCTCTTTTTCTCTCCCTGTTCCCCTTGCCTTACAAATAGGCATTTCTATACTCGTGTTTATTGCTGCGGGGATTTTTATATATAAAAACCCACCACAAGGAAAATGGGAAACGCTTTCTATTGCCCTTATTACCGGTGGTGCACTGGGAAATTTTATAGAAAGGGTCCTATCTGGGCAGGTAACCGACTTTATTGCGGTGTGGCATTTTCCCGTGTTTAACCTCGCAGACAGTTTTTTATTTGTGGGAGTGGTAATGCTACTCATAAACAGCTCATTTCAAAAAAAAATATCACCACCAGTTCTTTCTTAAGCACCTTTTTTCACAAAAATATTTGCAATATTTTTGTGCCAGAGTAAAATAATTTTAAAAAATTTTCAAAATTCACTTTTATGCCCACCACAAACACAGAAGATGAACATAATTTTTGCGAGGAAAATGTAACTCCAGAGATGTTTGAAGAGCTGAAAGAGTTTACTTTTGATAAGCTGCCCATATTTAAAAAAATAGTGGGAAGATACGGAAAAAAAACAGTATGCGATTACGCTGGACATTTTTTAACCGTCAAACCACACCCTCATTTACGAGAACTCTGAAAGCATACATTGCCGTTGTCAGGGAAGAAGTCCGAAACACTTTAGAGATGGAGTAGTAAATGAAGTCCAAAAAAATCGATATTATAATATATAAGCATATTATTTAGTATCAAATACCTCTCACAATATCAGACGAAGCAAACTTTCAATCCCTTTACCATGGCTATTCCCCAACCGAAAATAGAAACACCTTTCTCTGAAATAGAAAAATCTTTCCAAGAAATACAAAAAAAGGTTTTTAAAAAGAGACCCGTACTAGAGGAGGTGATATTCAGAAATGGTCAAAAAACACTTTTCGAATATGCAGAGGACTATTTAGATGTAAATCTTAATCCGCCCATTTTAAAACGACAGGTAGATTTTATCACTACTTTTAAAAGCGAAGTAAAAAGACTTTTAGGAAGTAATGTAGCCGAAGCAGCAGCAAAACAACTGGCCAAATATTATTTTGTTTCGACTGCTGACCATCATGGCCCCATATGTCATCCATTCTTTATAAACACAAATATTATGACAATGATGCCATATTTTACCCATAAAGATACTAATCTTGATTTTGTCATAGTTTTATCATGCGCAAATATTTCTCTCAATAATTCATCATTTCCCAGAGGTTTAGTTTTTAATTCTTTTCAGAATGGAAACTCAAAAATGCACAGACTATCTTTTCTCCCCAGTAATGCGCATTCTTCAACTGTATACAATTTTCGTGCATACACCTCAGAGGAAATACAAAAGGTGAAAAATGTGCTTCGAGAAAAAGTTCTTAATAAAGAGCTTAATATAAGGGAAAAGGATTTAATTACCGAAGTATTGGATAGTACATACAACACTCCAGATGCACTACAGTGTGAAAATTTTTCAGATCAAATTACCAAAACTAATTTCTCTCTTTGGAGGAATTTTTTCCCATACAATAAAGTCAAAAAACCAGATCTAATTTATATAGAACAAGAAAGTTTAGTTATGAAACTTATATGTGACCATCATCTTGATGAAGATACTACGATTAGTCGTGTTTTATTTAATAAAAAATATGATGATATTATTATTAAATATTTTGATGGGATGCATGGTGCATTTTCAGTGTCGGAAAAAATTGGTACATATCTTTTTTGGGGAGTTTCTGATGCAAAGAATTATCGTGTGCAATTATGGAAGAATGGAAATTATTTAATGTCAGATGATGAATCTACAAAAATAGAACTCACTCCCGAATCAATACGAGTAGCAATCGAAAAAAAACAAATTATACCAAGTATGATGTTAATATTTATGGTTCTGTCATTTTATTATGGTCTTAAATGCTTAGGAGGATTTAGCCAGATAAATTACCTAACTCATATGAAAAATGCCTACATAAAGATGCAGGCAGATTTAGAAGCGTATCGTAGTATAGAGGTCTGCGCACGCGCTCAAACAAAAGAACTAGGCGGAGATTTAGTAATTGCATATTTGGGAGAGAAAAAAGAAAATGGTATAGTTGTTCCCGCAACAGGGCTAGACCTTATTCTATACGGAAACGAAAATACATGGGAATATCTTATGGAAATGACAAAAGAACTAACCCTTTACGAAGCAATAAGCCCGATGATGCCAGAATTTTATAAAATTATATATCCTGAAAAAGAAAGAGACGATACTTTATGTAAAGTATCTGGTCCCGACATAGCGGAATTTTTAGAATTAAATAAAAAAATTAAATTATGTGCACACTTTCCTACTGTGGAAAATGTAAATTGAAAATTCCTACAAAATCTAGTACAATGAAGAGCAATATTTCAAAAGAAGGTTATGAACCAAGCAAAATACAGACATTTAGACACTGGATTACATAATGTTTAATCGTCAGACATATTTTTACTTTTAGATTATGGATTATCATTACACTATTATTTCCCCCGGAGGGAATACTACTGCCATACTACACAGCGAAATAGAAGATCGTTTTTTAAGAAAAAAAATTGGAAATTCCATAATGAGCATTCATAAGGAAGTTGAACAAGTGGGTTTTTTGAGTACAAATAAAAAAATACCAATTTTAACCATGGCGGGAGGAGAGTTTTGCGGAAATGCTACTCGTGCGGCTAGTTATATAATCCTTGGAGGTAAACCAGGAGAAGTATTAATGAAAGTCTCGGGAATGAATAGTTTAGTGACCGCAGGAATAATGGACAGTGGAGAAGCATATGTGACAATACCAACCGATGAATGTGCTCTAATCGAGTTACAAAATGGGGATATGTTAGTGAGGATGCAAGGGATAGCCCATGTTATTGTTGACGAAACCATTAACAATAACGCCCCAGAAGAAAGAACAGAAATGGAATACAAAAATAAGGCGTTGAATATCTTAAAACAATACCAATTAAATGATGAACCTGCTATAGGGGTTATGTTCGTTAGCCCCCTAAGTAATTATAGTTGTAGTATAGTTCCAATAGTTTATGTGAGAGATGCTGGAACATTTTTTTATGAAACTGCATGTGGAAGTGGAACTATGGCAACATACCTTAGCTTTACTAAAAAAAACTTAAAAATGAAAAGCATAGTGCAGCCTTCTGGTGCGGAATTTCATGTTGATCAAAACACTTATGGAGTTCGTATTGCTGGACCGATTTTTCCAGGGTTAGTACATAGTGCAATAACATTATAACTTGTGCTGGACGGACTCTCCCGAGTCCGTCCTTTTTTTCTGGTTTCCTCGCACTTTTATACCCTCACCCAGTAGAAGACTCTCCTTCCCCCTGAGATTTTGAATATGGTGAAGAGGAGGATTGGTCCGGTAGAATGATATGAAGTTATGACAAAATGTCAGGACTTGCAGTTTTTTTGTATCCCCACTCCTGAAAAAGGTTTTGAAGAGTATGATCATCCTGAAATGCCTGAAAATAAAGGTATTCAGGGGCAATATCTGCACCATTTTCCCATTCAATCGTATAATCTACTGAAAACTTTTTAAAATTATCTTGATCTTTTAAATCAGTAAAAAAATGATTTTTCCCATCCTCAACGATGTCTTTTAAGTCCGCTATTCCTTCCCTTCCATCATTAAAAGAAACCTGTAAACGGTAATGTGGTAACGCCTTTGCATTGGTAAGAGTAAGCATAAACCTACTTCACATAAAAATGAGCAGGCGAATGCTCATTAAAATACATAAAAATCTGAATTCCTAAAAATCGAGAAATTTCCGGCATAGAAACAAGGAAAAACCTTTATAATACTAACTCTTTTTGCATGAATACACAAATAATTTCTCTGTTGCTTTTATACATTGAACCTTGTTTTTGTACTGGAAAAACTCTCTCGAGTCCGTCCTTTTTTGCTGCCTTTCCTATACTCCTGTGGCGCTTTCGTTGTTCTAAAAAACGAAAAACAGAGATGTCTTTCACGAAAAAAAAGGTTTCTTTTTAAGAAGAGATACTGCACAATAACGGAAATTTTTCTTTCTTTTATGGATTCTAATCAACTGAGGACCGGACACAAAGTAATGGTAAACGGAGAACCCCACGAAGTGGTAGATTACACTCTTCGCCAACAGCCTCGCCTTGCTGCAAAAATGATCACCAAAATGCGAAACCTTTTAACAGGAAATACCGTCGAAAAAACATTTACCTCCGGGGAAGATGTTCCCACCGCCGATATTGAAGTCCGAAAAGCTTCTTTTCTCTACTCTTCTGGAGACGAATATTCTTTTATGGACGATCTCAACTTTGAACAATTTGAATTTGGAAACAGTATTTTAGGAGGAAAAGCAAAATTTTTAAAGGATGGAATGGAGGTCTTTATTATGTTTTGGGAAGGACGCCCCATTAGTATTCAGCTCGCGCCAACTGTTGTGTTAGAAGTTTCCGAAACAGAACCAGGAGTACGGGGGGATACCGCAACAGGAGGAACAAAAACAGCAACTTTAGAAACCGGAATTTCCGTACGAGTTCCCCTCTTTGTAAATATAGGAGACCGCATTGTAGTGAATACGGAAACAGGAGAATACAAAGAACGAGCAAAAGACTAGGAACGCATTTTTAAAAAACATCCAGATATTTCGTGGCTTCCACTTGTCCATAATAAGCAGTGTAGAGGCCCGATTCTGGTAACTCAAAAAATATGAGAAGGAGGAATCCTCTACACATCCGTCCCCGAATAGCTGAGATTGAGGGACTTATTGCAGAGAGGAAAATCGGGAATAATATTTCCTGGTGTTAATTCTCCAAAAAGTGCCCAGTTACAAAAAGACGGATCACGGATTACCACTCGATCTATTACGCCGTTTGTTACCCGCACAAAATCAAAAATTTCCCCTCTCCAGGATTCCACCGCTCCAAAAGCCTCTCCATTACTGGGATTTACCGGAACAAGAACCTCTTTTTTATGCCCTTCTAATTTTTGGAAACTTTCCAGAATAATTTTGTGAGATTCCTCTATTTCCGCAATCCTACTGAGAAATCGAGCGTTTACATCCCCATCCTTTTGCACCACTACTCGGTACTCCATATCCTCATACCCCGCATACGGCATATCTCGCCGAATATCACGATCTACACCCGATGCTCGTGCGGGAAGCCCCACCGCACCATACGCAATGGCAGCGGATTTCGTGAGTACTCCAGTGCCTTCTAATCGCTCGCACAACGAATGCGACTGAAGCGCCATATTTACGAGACTCATCATTTCTGTCACCGCTTTTTCTAAAACCTCCAAAATCCTTTCTTTTTCTGGGGTATACAAAACCCTCGTAACTCCCCCTGGAACAATAAATTCTCTCCAGAAACGATTTCCAAAGATTTCCTGAGAAAGCCTCATCATGCGTTCTTTAATGCGAAAACCGTTTGCTGCCATCACACTAAACCCAGTTCCCATTCCCGCAATATTGGAAAGATCGTGGATGTGCATGGTAATGCGCTCTAATTCGCACACAATAGTACGGAGTACTTTTGCAGCATAAGGAACAGGAGTATTGGCTATTGCCTCTACCGCTTGGCAAAACGCTAATGAGTGTGATGCCGCCATATCTCCCGAAACCCGTTCTATAAAGGGCATTGCCTGCTCTATTGTTTTTCCCTCTAAAATTTTTTCTACTCCTTTATGGGTATAAAATAGCTTTCCCTCTAAAGCAATAACCCGCTCTCCTAAAACATGAAACCGAAAATGTCCCGGTTCAATAATTCCTGCATGAATGGGTCCTACGGAAATTTCACACAATCCATCGCCTTCTACCCGTGCCATAGTCGGAACTGTTTCCATTTTTTCTGGTATCGTATCCCACAAAAAATCTTTTCGAAGCGGATGAATTGCTTCCGGAAAATTTTCGTGGAGAACCAAAGGCTGCAAATAGGGATGTCCTTCGGGAAGGATTCCAAACATATCGTGGATATACCGCTCATACCAGTGGGCAGCCATTACCGTTTTAGTGAGGGATTCATAGGAAGGATTTTCCTCAGGAATCACCGTAGAAATGTGAAGCCATTTTAGTTCATGGGGATGAGAAAGAACGGCGTGCAATCCAAATGCGTGTGTTTTTTTTCGGTCATCCGTCGCAAACAAAAGTGAGAGCCCCAATCCATACTCATGTACTAACTGCGAAATGACACGAGAAAAATTGTCTTTTTCTAATGATAAAGAGAGCAGATGCGTTCCTTTTCTCTCTGGAGTAAGCGCTAGTGCCTGTAAAATACGATCAAATGTCATGGAAGAAAAATAAAATTCTGGGCAATAGCGTGCAGCACTCCTTGTCCAACATCCGTAAAAAAAGAAGCACCGAGTAAAACTCCCAACACCAGGTGCACAACAATAACGATATGCGTCACATCAAATTTTTCTCCCGAAGAAATAGGTGGCTGTGATTCGGTATAAAATGGCTTTCGGAGAACAAAACGAACCACATGGCGCATCATACCGACAAAAACCAATATCAGAACAAAAACCACCAAGAAAGTGAGAAAAAGATGGGCAGAAAAACTCACCTGAAGAACCATTATTTCACTGAGGAAGAGGAGCGACGGAGGAGCCGCGAGGAGAAACAAAAGGGAGAGGATAAAAAGTGTTCCCGTATAAGGAAGCACGGCTATTACCTCTTGAATATGATCAGATTTGGTGGTTTTAAATTTGGATAAAATATTTCCAGCAGCAAAAAACAGCGCCGATTTGGTGAGGGCGTGCCCCGCAAGATGGAGAACCGCAGGAATAACGCCCAATGGTCCCAATCCTATCGCAAAAGCAATAAACCCCATGTGCTTAATACTGGAATACGCCAAAAGCCGTTTATAGTGTTTTTGTGTGAGAAAAGTAAAAGACGCAAACAGTACCGAAAGAAGACCAAAAACGAGAAAAAAATGAGTAGTCCATGCGCTCTGCTGGAGAACCAAATCCGTAAGCCCTTTTATTTGGAGAATAGCAAACAATGCGACATTGAGAAGTACGCCTGAAAGAAGGGCGGAAATAGGAGATGGCGTTCTACTATGCGCATCCGGAAGCCAAGAATGAAGAGGGAAAAATCCTACTTTGCTCCCAAATCCCACAAAAATAAAAACGAACGCCCAGCGCATAATATCGGGAGAAATGGTATGCGCATTGGCTTTTAATGCGGTGAGAGAAAGGGCATCTTCTGGGGAAAGTGAGCCCCCATTCATAGCGGCGTAATTAATCATTAAAATTCCGAGGAGCCCTAAACTAATACCCGTGCTGCAGAGCAGAATATATTTCCATGCCGCTTCTAAAGCGCCTTCCTTTTTATAAAACGCCACCAAAAGAGTTGTCGCCAGCGTTGTTCCTTCCAAAGTCACCCACAGCATTCCAATATTGTCGGAAAATACCGCAGCGAGCATCGCCAAAATAAACAGGGGCAACAGCGCATAATACAGGCGCACCTGGGAAAAAGAGATGAGGTTTTCGTGGTATTCGTGCCCAATATATTGGTACGAAACGAGGGTTGCAGAACAGTAAATAAAAGCAATGAGAAGGGCTAAAAACGCAGAAAATTCATTGAGGAACCAAAATCCATCCCATAGATTTTGCTGAGACAAAAGAACGGGAACTGCTAAAACAGCGGTAAACACCAGCGTCAGCACTCCTGCTCCAATGCCAAAAAAGCGCAGGGTTCGTTCGTGTTCCTTTTTCCAGGGAAAATAGGGAACCGCGGCAAAAGCAATGAGAGAAGAGAAGAGGAGAAAAGGAGTCATAATTTATTCCATTAAATCACTTAAACAGGTGGTATCCGAAGTCCCGTACAGTTCCTGAACGCTTTTGGTAAGGGTTGCCATAAGAATGGTGACAAGAATCACCACAAAAGAAATACCAATCTCTAAAATAAGTGGTGCAGAGCCAAGCGTTGCCGTAGAGAAAAGGGTAATCCCATTTTCCAGGATGAGGAATCCAATAATTTGGGACAAAATATCACGATGCGTAATCATCATGAGAAATCCCAAAAAGGTAATAATAAGGGAGAGATACACGGTATACCCGTTTTGGAAAGTCCCAAAAAATGGGATGGTATTAAAAACCCAAAAGAGTCCGGCGAGAGTGAGAACAATAACAAAATAATGCGATGCAGGGCGAAGAAAAAATTGCAAACGAGAGGCAATGCCAGATTTTTGCGCAACCGAAAAGAGTATCCCCGGAATGAGTAATCCCTTGAGAACAAAAATAACTCCGGCCGCGATATAAAAAGATTCCAATCCCCTCTCTATTCCAATAGTGAGCGTAAAAACCGCCAAAAAAACAACAGAAAAACGATACCAAGAAATAAGGGACTGGTACCGAAGTGTAGTGAGGGCAAACACGGTAGAAAAAAATATTCCGCCGGCAGAGAGAAAATGGAAAAAATCAAGATTCATAAATGCGTATTATGGATAAAGAATAGTGAGAAAAAAGCCCAACACGGCAATAAGAAATGCGAGTGAAAAATATTCTTGGAGTCGATAAAATCGCATTTTTGCCATCAGTGATTCCAGGAGTGCCAAAAAAAACATCACCACCACCAGTTTTATAATGGTGAGAAACACAATGCCAAGCGCTCCCAAAAGCGTAAACTGGACCAAAACCACGGGATACACAAAATTGGCAATGAGGAGTGAAAAAATCGTGAGTTTTACCGTTGCGGCATACTCCATCATGGCTAAATAGGGTCCCGAATATTCTAAAATATTCGCTTCGTGCACCATGGTCAGCTCTAAATGGGTAGCAGGGTTATCCACCGGATACCGCGCATTTTCCGCCAAAGCTACCAATGTCAACCCTATAAGGCTGAGAATAAGAAAGGGATGAGAAAAAATGGCACTTCCGCCCAACGAAAGCATTTCCGATATTTGAGCATTGTTACCGGCAACTGCAAAACTGGCAAATACGGTAATTATTACCACTTCACTGAGAGCCGAAACCGTCATTTCCCGAGTAGCCCCAATTCCACCAAACCCGCCCCCCGCGTCTAAAGCCCCCAAAACAAGATACAGAGATCCCATCGCCAAAACTCCGGCAACCATCATAAAATTACTGAGCGACGCAAAAATGGTAACGGTGGAAACGAGCGGAAGAACACACACGAGCAGAACAGTGGTGCCCAAAACCAGAAAAGGACTGAGGCGAAAAACAAAAGAAATAACGGGAGAAATGGTCATTTCCTTTTTTAAAAGCGTAGCAAAGCAAACATACGGCAACCAAATGGAAGCACCCACTCGTCCCTGAAAAAACGCCTTAAATTTTCTCACCAGCCCCAAAGAAAGCGGAGCAAGGAGGAGTACCAAAAAGATCTGAAAAAGAGTGAGGAGAATGGTCATAAAGCGAGTATAAGAGTAACGAGGAGCGTAATAAAAATGAGACTCAGATAAAACTGCACCACTCCGTTTTGCATACGAGAAGAGACTTGTGCGGAAATCCAAAAGAAAAACTTACGAGCCGGTGTATAAAAACAAACCTCCCAAAGAGAAGATTCTGTCATCGTGCACACATAGTGCGCAATCCAAGGGTTGCTCTCCATAATTGGCGTTTTTACAAGTGTTTTTTGTACCCAGAGAAGAGGTTTAAAAAAGAACCGCAACGGTGCGGAAAAAACGGTAGCCGTAAATTCCATACGAGAAGAATAGGGATGTCCGCAGTTCCAAGTGGCAGATTCTCGCTCTCTTTTATTTCCCCAAAAGCCCCTCAGAAAGAGAAGGAGAGCGAAAATAACACAGAGGAGACCCTCCAAAAGGATAAGCGCTTCGGAGGCATTTTTTCCTATAAAATCCGGAAGAGCGGGTTGAGAAACACTTCCCGCCCCCAATTGGAAAAAGAAGAGAACTGGAGAAGCAAAAATCCCGAAAAGAAGAGATATTGCCGCAAAAAAACCAATCGGAAAAAGAAGAAATCTATCTGGAGATTTTGCAGTTTCCAAAAAACTTGTTCGTGGTACTCCCAACATACTCATTCCAAACAGTTTTGCCATGGTGTACAGGGCAAGACCGCTTACCAAGGCAATAACAGGAATGGTGAAAAAGAAAACACCTTGAGTAAGGAGTGGAACACTTTTCAGCAAAACCATAATATTTTGCAGAAATATCCATTCCCCAAAAAACGCGCCAAACGGTGGCAATGCCGCTGCCGCCAAAATAAGGAGTAAAAAACTTCCCGCAAACGAGGGGAACTTTTTTGCCAGCCCTCCCATATCATCCAAATTTCGAGATTTTGTGAGTTCCACTATGACTCCAGCCGTAAGAAAAAGCCCAGATTTCATAACGGCGTGGACCACGGATTGAAAAACAGCAAGGGCAAAAAATGGATTTTGAAGCCCAAAACCGAGAAAATTCGCAGTCATTATGCCGGCTCCGATCATCACAAAAATAATTCCTAAGTTTTCGGTAGAGCTAAAGGCGAGGAGTTTTTTAAAATCTCGCTCTGTGGCCTAAGTTTCAATTCGAAGTGCAACAGGGGAAACAATAGAGAGCGAACATAAGG
>JBAXIU010000019.1:0-25466 GCA_037138215.1 Candidatus Peregrinibacteria bacterium
ATGTTCGCTCTCTATTGTTTCCCCTGTTGCACTTCGAATTGAAACTTAGGAAATATAAACGCCTCCCTGTGCGGTTGCGGTTCCTCTTCCCACGCTTCCTCCCAATGCCAGAGGTTTTCCGGTAATGACTCCTGGTGCGCTTTTTTTCTGAATTTTTTCAAATTCGTCCATCATAATGCCCATAATTTGGGGGTTGGTATACACATCCGGTGCGGGAATATCTTTATCGGGTCCAATAAAATCTGCCATAGCCCGTACCCAAGCCCGAGATACTTCTGCTATTTCTCGGTCGGAAAGTTCTTTGGGATTGCACTGCACACCTCCTTTTCCGCCTCCCAGTGGTATATTTACCACGGCACATTTAATGGCCATAAGCGCCGCAAGTGCTTTTACTTCGTTAATATCCGCTTCGGGATGAAATCGAATTCCGCCTTTATATGGACCGCGAGCATTAGAAAATTGCACTCGATAGGCGTTAAATTTTTTCTTTTGCCCGTCATCACCGTCAATATAAATCTCTTCTTCCAAAACGCGATTTGGTGTTTCGAGTATCTTCAGCTCTTCTCGGGAAAGCCCCAGTATTTTTGCGGCGTTTTCTAAAATTTCTAAGTAGTTTTCAAAAGGATTTTTGGCAGACATAGAAGAGGGGGAAAAGAATTAAGAATTAATAATGTTTCGTCATTGCGAGCTTGCGAAGCAATCCAGAGTAAAGAATTACAAATTACAAATTACAAATGATGGAACAGGAGGGCATGGGAATTATGGGCGAAAGTGTTTTGAGCCCTTTATTATCATTGGGCTTCAGGCGAAGTATTTCCTGACGGTTTTGGCCCTCTGTTTCCGCGTCTTCTGGCAGGTTTAGAAGCCAGTTCTCCACTCACTTTCTCTGGTTTTTCTTCCAATACTTTTTCTGGCTTTTTCTTCTCAAACTCATGGCGAAGGTCTTTGTAGTCTATAAATTTATCTGCCGCGTTAATAATTTCCAGTGATGAATGCCCTTTGGTGGAGAACACAAAAATTTGTTTTCCGTGCATTCGTAAAAGCTCTACGGCTCTCACAAAGTCGGAGTCTCCCGTAAACATTATCGCAATATCGTAATGATCTTTGGTGGCAAACATATCAATCGCCATTTCAATATCCAAATTTGCTTTTTTTGCCACCACTTCTCCCGATTTCCCACGGATCTCCTTTAATTTTTTCAGGCGCAAAGTGTAGCCCAAAAGGGAAAGTTGTTGATACGACTTCTTTTTTTCTTCTTCCTCATCGGGCGGTTCGGGAGCGTAAAAAAAGGAGTTATACATGGCGAATCGTTCGTCAAAATATTTATACAGCCGTTCAAAATCTATCTCCCATTTGAGGGTTCTTTGGGAAAAATAGAGGTTCGCTTCGTCTATAAACAGGGCAACACGCATGGGAAAAGGGGAAAAATTTTGTTTCTATGCTTCCATTGCCTCCAGTACCGATTTCGCAATATTCACATTGGAATGTACGGCAGAGACATCTTCATCATCTTCCAAGAGGTCTATAATGTGCATAATTTTTTGCGCCATTTCTATATCACAAATTTCGATATGGTTCTTGGCGCGCATGGTGACTTCCACCGACTCTGGAGTAATCCCATTTTGCACCAATACTTCTTTTACCGCCATGGTACTTTCGGGAGGGGTAATAATTTCCAGTTCTTCGTCTTCAAAAATAAAGTCATCTGCTCCGGCATCAATGGCGAGCAATGCTTGTTCCTCCGCTTTTGATGGAGAATCACAGGGGATCCGAATAATTCCTTTTCGCTCAAACATAAACGCCACTGATCCGCTTTCTCCCAAGTGTCCGCCGTTTTTATTAAAAATGGTCCGAATGGAAGTGAGTGCTCGGTTTTTATTGTCGGTAAGACTGTTGACGAGAATTGCTGATCCTCCAGGTCCATAACCTTCATATAAGACTTCAAAGAGTTGCGCTCCGTCTTTATCTTCTCCTGTTCCTTTTTTAATGGCGCGTTCTACATTGGCATTGGGGATATTATCTGCCTTTGCATGGTCTATCGCCATGCGAAGAAGGGGATTCATTTCTGGATCGCCACCGCCTTCACGGGCGGCAATGGTAATGAGCTTGGCGTGGCGGGTAAATATTTTACCTTTTACGGCATCATTTGCGCCTTTTACATTTTTAATTTTCGACCATTTGGAGTGTCCGGACATAAAAGTGGGGAAAAAGACTTTTGCATGGGCATTCGTTTATGAATCCCTTTACTATGGTTTATTATAGGGATTTTCGCTCTTCCCACAATCGGCAAAATGCCTTTATGTAGGCTTGTAATGAAGCGATTACAATATCTGGTGAAGTAGAACGAGTTCGCACACTGTTCCCTTGGTCATCTTCTGCGAGGATCCGTGCAATAACCGATACATCCACGCCATCACTGGGAACCCGCACGAGATAATCTTTCAGGAAAATTTCAAAACTATTTTTTTTGGAAATGGCTTTTTTTAATGCGGTAATAGAGGCGTCCACAGGGCCCACTCCACTGCCGGTGGCGCTCATTTCTTCTCCATCAAAAAGAACCGTTACACTCGCTTGGGCTTTTTGGCGAAGTCCATTAGTAATAGAAAAATCTTTCAGTTCTAAAATAGAAGTGCTCTTCACATGAAAATCCGCAATCATGTCTTCCAGAAGAATTTGAAATTCACTATTTTTAATGGTGGATTTTCGCTCAAAAAATTGGCTGAGTTCATCATACAAATATTCAAAAAGCTCTGGATTTTTTTCTGGAGCAAAAGAAAAGAAATTTTTAAGGGTTGTTTTGAGTTTTTCTGGAGAGGGGAGACGGTCAAATAGAACCTCTTCTTTTTTCTTGGCAGAGCGAATATCAGAAATCCCAGATTTCAGATACGCGTCAATTTCTTCCAGAGTGGGATTTAAAGAGGGGAGTTCTGAAAAGAGAAGCGTTGCAGATTTTGGATCTTTGAGTCCAATGCCGGTGGCAATGCACACCACGGTGTCGGTTGAAAGTATTTTTCCTTCTTCCAAGAGCTTGGGAAGTACGGCAACGGGAATGGCGCCGGATGGCTCGGTAAAAACAGAGGCAAGGGTTGCCATATCCTTTTGCGCCCGCAATGTAGAGTCGTCATCGATGACACCTACTGTTCCGTGTGATTCCCGAATGGCACTGATGGCTTTGCGGTCGTCTAATGGTGCACCAATATTTACCGCAGAACAGAGTGATCCTGGTTTTTCGAGGGGAATAGATGTATCAAGACCGGCTTCAAATCCAGCCGTAATAACCGCCGATTTTTCTGGTTGAACTCCAATAATTCTCGGAATTTTATCAATAAGTCCCAATTTGTACCACTCAAAAAACCCTTTGGCTATACCCGCCAAATTGGTTCCGCATCCCATGGGAATCACCACCACATCGGGCACTTGCCAAAAAAGCTGTTCAATAATTTCATACGCAATAGATTTTTGTCCTTCTGCCCGAAAGGCGTAATCACCCGCCAGCAAAAATCCGTATTTTTCAGCCATTTCTTCGGAGAGTCTTACACAGTCGCCATAATCTCCATGAATAGAAAGAATTTTTCCTCCATACGCCAAGCTCTGCGAAAGTTTTCCAATAGGCGTTCCTTCGGGGACGAGAACAAAACAGGGGATCTCTGCTCGGGCACTGTACGCCGAAACGCTTGCTGCCATATTTCCGGTGGATGCAACCACGATTCCCGTCGCTCCCAGTTCTTTCGCTTTGGTAATTTCTACCAGGGATCCTCGGTCTTTAAAAACTCCCGTGGGATTCATCCCTTCATTTTTAATAAAGAGGTTTGGGACTCCATATTTTTCTCCCAGTTTTTGTGCAGAAACCAGTGGTGTAGCGCCTTCTCCAAGGCTTACAATAAGGCTCCTATCTACAAGAGGATAGAAATCTAAATATTTCATGGCAGAAATGGGGGTGTTTTTAAGGGCGTAAATATTAAGGTTTTTGCGGAGGTATCCCATATCCAGGGTAATATCCAGGGCTTCGTGGCACTGCGTACATCTGGTAATGGTTTCGGATTCCTGAAAACGCGTTCCGCAAGAAACACAAGTGATATGATAAAAAGGGCTCATAGTAATAAAAAATGGGCGAGAGGAATTTATCATGAAAGAATGTCTGAGGGAAGGTTTCAAAAAAATCTTTAAAAATTCTCTCAACAAATAGTTTTTATTATGTCATAATGGAACCGCACATATATGACACATATTTTTTCCTTACACAAAAGGCAATGTCTCTTTTTGAAAAAAGGCGTATTTTTATGCCTTTTTGCGGTGTTCGCTGTTTTTGGTATTACTCCAAACGCGTTGGCAGATAATTTTGCCTTCCAAGCTCCAGTGGGTGGGAATGTTTTGTTTCTTGTACAGGGTGCTGCAAAGCCATTTGTGTCGGCAACGGTTACGGATGCAAGCTTGCCATATACAGGAACAAATAATATTTCCTGCCAACTCCATTCCGATTCCACTGTTTCTGCCGTATTCATTAATGGAGTATCTTGTGTAAAGGGTGTTTCTTCCGTTGTTCTTCCTAACTATGATTTTAGTGTAAATCACGGGAATGGTGTATCTATTTTAGAAAGTACCGTTGCTTTTTCTGGTGATATTGATGGGTATGCAGAAGTGGATCTTTCGGTAGATGGGAAACCCATATCTGGGAATTTTTTGGTTGCTAATGCTCCCGTTTCATTTGTCGGAACACCCAATTTTAATCTGGTCGCCGATAATATCAATACTCTTAATCTCACTACCAATCCGCTTTTTTCTTATAGAAAACCAGCCAGCGCATATGAAGATGTCCCTTTTACTCTCAATGATCCAATAACTGATGTCTTTGCGTATGATACCACTGCAGATACAATTGTAGGGGGATGGAAAACAGATCCTTCTCTCTCTTGGTACAGTGAACCAAAAGATGATGCCTCTGATCATATTTGTGATTTTCGCACGGGTGATGGAGACGGAGATCCTCGAGGAGGGGCGGATAATCGGTGTGGGGAAAGTGCCTTTCCTGATCAGATATTTATAGCCATTACTGCCCAAGAACTTTTTATTTTTGATGCTCGAAATGGGGGGCTCTGGATGAAAGTTCCGCGGAAAGATTTTGGAATTTTAGATTCCGATCCAACCGTATCCCTCCATTCCGTTACCGCATTAAATGGGAAAATTTATGTCGCTCACTCAGGAGGACAAGGTGTAGGAGTACTCGATTTTATCAATGATACGGGCTACCGGTATAAAAGTGATGGGAAAAAAACATGGGCAGGAACAGGAATAGCAGATCGTACGGCGAATTATTCAGCTTATGCTCCTTCCTCTCCGTCTCCTTTTCTTTTAGGAAATGATATAAAAGATATAGCGGTAAAAGAAGTTTCTAATAAAATTTTTCTCGCTGTTGCTAGTACGACTGGGCTTACAGTGATAAATGAAACAGATGGCCTTTTTTTTGGTGCTAATGCCAATGCGTATACGAAAAATATTCCTGTAAGCCCTCTTTTGGATGTTCATTTTGACGAGAAAGGAAATTTATGGGTGGCGTATACGGCAGGGGGGAAAACTTTTTTAACCGAGCATTTAAATGCTTCTCTTTTACCAGGAGCTCTTTCTGAAGACTTAACTCTTGCTTCTGACACCGAGTTATTGAGTGGAACTCCAGTGCATAGGGCCCTTACTTCCGCGCAAAACGGAAAAATATTTTGGGCGCACTCTGCGGGGGTAACAGAAATTTATGATCCGGCAGTATTTGGCACATTAGGAGTGCGAAAAATGACACCTACCACTGCAACGATTCCGATGTTTGCAGGAATTTTAGGACATTGGACCAATACTGAGACCGATATGAGTGGACATGGGAACACTCTTACTAATGCCTCTGGTGTTGCATGGAGTGCTGTAGATTCAGGATCAGAGGCAACGGCGCTTTCCTTTACGGGATCCCAAATACTTTCTTCCTCTAGTGCAAATTTTAATCTGGCAGGGGATTTTACTTTTGGGGCATGGGTAAAAATTCCCGCGGTGGGAACGGAAGAAGCAGTAATGGGGAAATGGAATACTTCAGGGAATCAAAGGTCCTATCTTTTAAAAATTCTCGCAGATGGAAAAGTTGCGGCTTCTCTTTCTCCTAATGGTATAGCGGAGACGACTGTTACCAGTATTGGAGCTTTACCAGCAAATACCTGGCATTTTGTAGCCGGGAGATACAACGGAACCAGGCTTGATGTTTTTATTGATGGTGTTCTTGAGGCGAATGTTCCTGCTACTGGAGCCCTATTCTCCAGCTCCTCATCATTTGTTTTAGGGGCCAGTGGGAGTAATAAGGGACTCCCTTTTACAGGAAATATTGCGTTCCCTTTTATTGCCAATCAGGCTTATTCAAATACGCAAATGCAAGAAATAGTAAATGTTTCTTCTTCTTTTTTTCTCCCGAGCGCTCATATTTCCCTTTTTGGGAATAGTGCGAATATTACCGATGCGCAGTGTTCTCTTGTTTTGTTGAAGTGTTTTTTGGGTTCTTCCGATGCGGTTACTACCATATCTCTTTCTTCTGATACGACAGAGCAGAATGGATCTGGTGGGGCGACTTTTTTAGCGGCAACGGAATCTTTTTTTGGCGGTAAATCTTCTGGAAGTGCAGGAATTTACTCTCAAAAAAATAAAATCCTCAAAAAATATTGGTATTCTGTTGCCGATGTTTTTGATATCACGGATTCTGCTGCAAATATTCTGCAGAATGTCGATATAGATTCGCTTATTCCTGGGACTCAAATAAAACCAAGTTTGCTGGGACAAATATCTCTTTCTTTAAAATCAGTTCCGATATCGGCTTCAGATACGGTAAAGGTGAGTATGAACTCTCGCGATGTTCCTTCTGGAATTACAAAAGTCATTCCTATTTCTCGCTGGAATCTTCTTCCGAAACCGGCTATTTCAAAAATGACATCTTTTGTAGCAGATGTGGTTTCTGGTGGAGATGTTTTAGATACGACGCCCAATTTTTTCTTTGATCTCTACGGAAAGGATGATGCATGGAATAAAGTCTCTTATGAACTTCAAATTTCTGATTTGCCTCAATCTTCTTTTACAACAACTCTTTATTCTCAAAAAGATCTCTCCTTTTCGACGATTTCCCCTGCGGGATCTCTCAGTCCAAATCTTTCCGAAGGGGTTAAAAAATCTTTTACTATCCCTGCCGGAGTTTTGGATTTAGGAGGAAACAGTGTTAAAAGCTTTTCTGCGCGAGTGCGTTCTCATGATGAAATAGGGCGATATTCCTCGTGGAGTGATATTTTTTCTTTTCAGCTCAATAGGAATGTACCCCCTAGTCCTCCGTCGGATTTCGAGTTTAAAACCATGAGTGGCGTGAAATTTAATCCCACCCAGGATGGACTCTATTCTGATGCGATGGAGATTTCTTTTACGATTAAAGATGCCAATGCGCCCGCAGAAAAAATTGGATATGAAATAGATATTTCTTCTCTTGTAGATTTTTCTTCTCTGTTTTCCCATATTGCGTCTCCCGTTACGCTTGATAATGGGAGATATTCGGCGACGGTTTCAGGGCTTTTTCCCAATACTTATCATATTCGGATGCGTACTATAGACGGTGCGGGCAATGTGAGTGACTATATGAGCAAAACGGTGTCGGTAAAAATTCCAGATTCTACATATCTGTATCAGAAGGCTCGTGATTTCCAAAATATAAGTCGTCCAGAGGTTTTTGTAAATGATGTTTCTTCTCCTTGTTCGACATCGAATGATGACTATCATTGTGGAACTATTTATGACCGTTGGCCAAAGTTTGGATTTACCCTTCCCAATATTACCTCCTATTCTGCCTCTACATTTCAATCTGTAGGCGGTTCGGGGATTTTTAATGTGGTTGATTCTGTGGCGAATGTGGTGGCCCTTAAAACTTCATTGGTTAGTTTTTCAGATCTGGAAGTGAACGATTCTTTTTTTCGGGGGAAGATTTCTACTGCTGAGTACGGAAAGATATATCTCAGTAATGATACCGTTCCCGCTCTTTTACAACCTTATTTTACGGGAAGTCAGTCACTACAGGTAGTGAATGATGGACAAGGGCATTTTTCTGGGAAAGCCTGGAGTGAAGGATTTGGATGGATTGACTTTTTTGGAGGCAATGGCAATGCAGCGTGTACCACCCCTACGGCAATAACTGAATCCGGTCGACAGGCAAATAAGACTGATCCTTTTGGGACTCCTGATTTTGGACTGTGTATTAACAACCAGAGAATGTTTCAGGGAATTGCCCGAGTACGCCATAGAATGGTCGCAAAAAGCGAAATGGACACTATTTTTGGAAATGGAAATGATTCCCAGTGGAATGGGTTTTTTATGGATTCTGCAAAAACAGGGTTTTTGGTATTTAAGCCCAGTATTACCACCAGCTCTTTCTCGCCTCTTGTTGATGTGAACAAGAAAAATGCACTCACCGCTATTTTTAATGAAACAGGTGGTGAACTGCGTTTCTCGGATTCTTCCATCACCGAAGATAAGTTTGCTCAAACTTCTTGGAAAGGAGGATTGCCCATTAGTATTAATGTGGATACCTCCAAAACATATTTTTTTGTAAATGGTCAACAGGTGGGAAATTTTTCTGCGCGGGGGCAAGTATTGCGCTTTACCGCTGGGGAATGGAAATATGTTTCTAATACGCCAGTGAACAGTATTGCGGATATTAATGCTGCTTTGACATCTTTTTCCGCTGATACCCCCATAGCATTTTTGTATAATGTCCAGAATGGAGATTCTCGAACAGATCTCTATAATGCACTTTCTCCTTTCGGGGCTACGAATCAGATTTATTCTCTTCCTGATAATGGCATCTACTTTTTTATGGGGAAAAAAGGGAGAGCAAGCCCATATTATGAAGATTTTTCTTCTTCGGGAGCAGCCTTTGAATATGCGTATACCCCAGATATGGATGCCATTCTTGTGGATGGAAAGAAATTTTTTAAGCTCTCTGGGAATGGATATATTGAAGGTCTGAAAGAGATCGTTTTTAGCCATGGAGTACCAGGAGCACAAGGAAAAGTAGATGCAAAACTTTCGGATACTCCTCCCAAAATACCAGTTCAGTTTAGTGTAAATGCAGGAGGTTCCACGAGTGTAAATGCAGGAGATTCCACGAATGTTACGATTAATAACAACCCGTATGGTAGTATTTCTGGAGGAAACAATTATCGAGTTTTTCAACTGGCACCTATTTTTTGGAATAATGTCTCGAGTTTTGAGTTTGATACAGCAACGCTAGTAGGAGCACAAAATTTGTATAGCTATTTAAAAGGACTTCCCGATGGAACACCAATTATACTGCAAACCAATACCAATGCGCGCGCAAATAATGATATTTTCCGCAATGCGCTTTTGGATTTTGGTGTTAATGCACCGCTCCTTTACTCCCTTAATGTAGGAGATGGATATCTTTTAGTAGCAGTAAAGGGTGCGGTTTCCCCGTATTATGAAAAATCAGATGGGGCTGATCCCGTGAGTTCTTCGTATGCGAATCCGCTGAATGTTTCTTATAACCCTGCTATAGATTCTCATGAAGGGTTTATTGGAAAGGTTTGGAGCAATGCGGGAGGATGGATTTATCTCGATTCTGATGATCACTTTGGATCATTAAATAAAAATACTGCGAATGATCCTAATGGTCCTATTGATGATTATGGGGTTACGGTAGGGACTCAAAATGATGGAACTGGTGCGCTCTTTTTTGAAGGAAAGGCGTGGAGTCCTATAATGGGGTGGTTTGTTTTTAGAGGAGGTTCTGGAATTCACGATGGAAATTGTAACAGCAAGATTTCTCCTTCTCCGCTGAACTGGGGAGTATGTATGGATAAGCAGGGAAACTTTCATGGATATGCGTGGAATGTAAATTTTGGGTGGTTGAATATGGCGACTGTTACGGCACAAAATGCGGACAGTAATGTTGGTTTTTCCCTTTTGATATCTAAAGATTCTTCATTCCATAATCAAATAATTAACTACCAGGTTCCGGTTTCCAATCCTGGAGATCATCTGGTTACCACAGAAGAGATCCATTCTGCGGTAAATAAGGCGGCGTGTCCATTGGGGAATAGAACAGATACGACTTGTTCTTTTGATTATGGAAAATACTATTGGCGGGTAAAAACCCTTTTGCGGAGTGGGGATCCTTCGGATGGAAATGTGGTGAGAACTTTTAATCTTCAGCCTTATAAGCCTGAGATTTCTTCATCTAGTACGACCACAGAATATAATTGCCCCGATCCTATTACGGATCTTAATCCTCGATTTGATTTTTATATAAAGGATAGAAATGAACCCACTCTTCCAGTAGAGTACCGTATTAATTTCTATTCTGATCCTAAGACCTCTGACCTCCTTCCTATTGGTATTTCTTCTTCTCAGGTGGGTGGTTCAGGTGCGGCTTCTTCTCTCTCGCATCGCGGGCCCCACAGTATTGTCACTCCCATGAAGTTGGGGAGTACACCACCTCCACCAGATTTTTTTGATGGGTATAACGGTCAAACCCTTTGGTATGATATATGGGCAAAAAATTCAAAAGGGGTTGAATCTCGGACACAACAACGCTGTCCAATAAAACCACAAAGGTTTGAGGTACATCTCGTGGATCCTTATTCCAAACCGAATGAAGTGGTAAATTTCCCTCGGAATACTCCGTTTCAGTTTCGAGTGGACAGTTTTAAGGGAGACAAGTATTCATATTCTTTAGAAGTTCGAGCATCTACCAATGCTTCTGGAAACTCTACGGGAACAGAAGCCAATGTGTGGTTTAACCTTGCCACTCCTCCGCTTGTTCCTTCTGTAAACGGGAAGGGCGAAAATGTCGACACATCTTCTCATACCTTTTCAGAAAGTATTGCCGGGCTCCCTGTAAATACGGAACTCTGCTGGAGGGTAAAGGCTGTAAGCGATACTGGTATGGAGGACACGAGTGATATTTCTTGTTTCCGTTCAGAGAATCAATCTCCATCATTTGTTATTCCTCATAGTAATCCTCAATACAGTACGGTGGAAATGATTAATACGGATGAAAATTATTTTTGGAATGAGGATGTACCCCTAATTGCGAGTGGCATTACTGACGACCAAAGGCCTGGATTTCGTTTTAAGCTCTATGATGATTCTGATGTTGTAAATGTGCACTATAAAATTGAGAGTAGGAGTTTTAATGAGGAGGCGAATATCACAGAAAATAGTACTGTTGTGACGGGTATTATTGATCCTTCTTGGATTCCGCTGGGATCGTTTGTAACGGGGTCTGGGGTCGTCCCCAATTCTCATATTGTGAGTATCCAGCCAGGTATAGGGTTTACGCTCGATAAAGCCATCACTACTACTGCAACAAAAACGGTCCTCACTATAACGCCGTATAAAACAGAAGGGATAGTGAGATCCACTGACACGAACGATATTAAGCTTATTCGATCGGGTGGCACTCACGAAAAAAGTAAACTTTTTATTCCTGAGGATCATTTATTGCCGACCATGTCGCAAGTGTATTATTTTTCCATTGTGGCTACTGACGAAGAGGGTCTTTCTTCACAAACGGTATCTGGGCATTTCTCGTACTATAGTTATGGGGGAAGTGGATTAGGAAATATTGGGACACAGCAGATTACAATGGACTCTATTTTAGCAAATGCCACTCCCACTCATGCAAAAGAGGCCCACCGTTTTGGATGGAATTCCTATACGGGATGGACTGATTTTAATCCTACTGCAGGAGGAGTATATGTTGCACCAGAAGCGTTATATGGCTATGCGTGGAACTCTCAGGTGGGATGGATGAGATTTTCTTGTGAAAATAATAATCCTGCAAAATATCCAGAGGGGAACCCTATGCAGAGCCTGAACGATGGACCTTCAGAGGGCTATGATACATTGTATTGTACGGATGGTATGAATTTCCAAAGAAAGTACGGGGTACAACCAGGATATTTGCAACCAAATTTAACAGCTTCTGCGGGAATGAAAGCTCCTGATGATACACAAGACTTTATTGGAAAAGCCCGTGTGATGAAGATGAAAGAGAAATGCCAGGATAATCCTTCATCTTTATGCGGCTATGTATATTTTGATGCTGCCACTTATTTGCAAGATTACCCCAGTGGTGCACAAGCGGCGCAATGGCCATTAAATGCGCATGGAAGAAAAGCGGTGGCTGTGGATACGCATGGATATATTTCCGGTTTTGCGTGGAGCCCAGAAGTGGGATGGATCTCAATGCGTACTCGTCCCGAAGGGGTTTCTCTGGATGCTAATACCAGTCCTGATTTGGCGGTGCTCCAGAGTGATGCTGCGAAAAGAGCGGAAGATTTTTATTTCCCCATTACGGAATATTCTCCCATTGCAACAGAATGTACTCCAGATATTCCAGGAGGGAAGCAGGTGGTATTGGAGTACTCTGATGCAAGGCAGTATAAAATTGCAAAAAGTTGTACCGGAAAAGCATTTATTGCTTCTACTCCAAAGCATCCGTTAGTCCTTACGGCCAAAAGAACGGTTCCAAATGGAGCTTCCTATCCACTTACAACTACTTATACAGAGGGAAATACGGTTGCGATCGTTTCTTTGGAGGGGCTTCCCGTGGGTGAGGTATTAGAAATTACAGGAACCATTCCTCAGAATAACGGAAATGATCTCGTTATTCTCGAAAGTGCTCCCATAAAAATAAAGATTATTGCTGATTCGGTACCCTATTGGGGCCCCAATCGCAGTACTTTTGAAATTCTCAATCAGAATGCATTGGCAAATGGAAAAGATAGCGAAAGAGGAAAAGTGACTTTAAAGGATCATTACGGAAACAGTATAAAAGATGAGTATCATATTAATGGGGAAAAAATTCGCTCCGTTAAGACGGAAGTACAGGTAAAAAATACTATTCGTGCCGATCAATCCAATGCAAACGGAGGATGGGGAAGCGCCATAAAGGATGCAAATATTACGGTTTCCCTGAATAATGCGAATATCGCAAATTCCTCTTATTTTTCTTTAGAAACACTGGAAAATAATCCCTATACCGGGAAACTTTATTCCTTTAAACGGGTTGTAACAGGTACAGAGAATGATTTTATGGGAGATGCATCCTTCTCTTTTAGTTCGTACGCGCCCACTACTCCTTCTATTCCTGAGGGGCTTGCTCAGGATGACATTTTAAAGGTAGAAAATATTAAGGTTTCCATAAAAAATCCAAATGCTACATATGGCACTCCCTTTGATAACGATTATTTCGGAGATGAAAATGGTATTCTCTTTAATAACGATTATTTAGGAGAAACTACTGGAAAAATTCGTTTCCCCAATGTTATTTTAAGCAATGGAGACTATCCAAAAGACGGAGAGAAAAGGGTGATTACATTTGAATCAGTAACAGATGCAACATACAGTCCTTCTGGAAAGTTTCAGTTTCAATCTCCATTTAAGGGAACCTACACCTTTTCTGCACCGTTTGATGAAGAGAGTGGAGATCCAGTTCCATACCAATTTCTCATATCACAAAATAGTAGTACTCAGCCTGGGGTACCCCTGTTTAATACCTCTAATATTAATGATTTTTCATTCCTTCATTGTTTAGAACCAAGTCCAGAATCTGGAACATTAACAGTTGGTGCTATAAAAGCGATTGTTAACAGTAACGACGCTCAGAGAAAGGACAGTACTGACTACTCCGGATCGAATCAATGTTATGAAATTACTACGAACGAAAACAATCGTCCTTTTCAAACATACACTGGAAATGAGTTTGGTATAGACTTAGACTCTGAAGTTCCTCAGACAGCTCCCAACAATTTTTCTTTGGAAGCCAGAAATGTATCGAGTGTATCAGTAGATGAAGTCAAAATAAGTGCCAAAGTTTCGTATACTATTAACAAGACATCCGTTGTCTATCCTATTTACCCAGAGGGGACTCCTGCATCCTATGTGGGGAAGAGCAAGTATATCAAAGGAATTTCATATAGTAACGATATTAAAAATTTCTGTGGAGATGATATGTCAGCACAAATTCATGATGCACGGTCTGCTACCGAAATGAGGAATGAAATATATAAGAACCTTACGGGATACCTAAAAGAAGGAGGAGGAAGTGCGAATATGTCTCCTGCAAGTGTTTCTGTAAGAATCTCTTCCTCTGAGCTTCAGAACTGGCTGGCTGGTACGAGTAATACCTTCACCTCGCAATCCGTAAATGTTATCAGTAATGGAAAAATCCTTTGGATTCGAAAAGATACTCAGTCTTCTGATGCTCTTATCGTAGAGTTGGGTGATGGTAACAATATTCAAGACGATAACAGTACCACTCCTCGCACTATTGTGGTAGAAGGCGGAAATATTTTTCTCAAGAACAATATTATCCGTACCAATAATAAGGCGACCCTTGCGATTATTGCCCTGAGAGATTTTAGAGGAGTCGACCCAGCAAAAAATTCTGGAAATATTTTGATTTCCCCGGATGTAACCAATATCCGCTCCGTACTTTTTGCTGACGGTTCAGTGTTCTCTTCTGCTAATGGGTATACAGTTTTTGATGGAAGCTCCAATAGATCGTCCCTTGTTAATCAGCTGTATATTCTTGGAGGAGTGTATTCCAAAAATACTTATGATGGATCCTCATCTCCCAGTGCTAAGACCGCTTTTGAAGGCGATACTAATGTATCGCATTCTGATGCCTTTAATGTTCCTGGTGATAAAAGTTCACTCTATCCGTCGGAATCTATTCGATTTGATCTCTTAAAATTGCGAGATTTCCATAGAGATTCTCTGGGAAATGTGAAAAATAGTGGTGAAGCGGCAAAAGAAAATCCATTTGATCGTTTTGGAGGAGCATGGTCTTCGAGGGCTCTTTCGACAGAGAGAAATAGCGATAAAAGTTGTAGGGCAAAATCTTCCGTGATTATTGAGTATGATACGAATCTTCAGGAAAGTTTACCTCCTGGTGCGTTTGAACGGGGAAATGTCCAAATAAACCAGATTATTCGGTAGGGAGAGGAAAATTAAGAATTAATAATTAGGCATGAGGAATGTTCCGTCATTGCGTGGAGGAATAACGAAGCAACATCGGGTAAAGAATAATGGCAAATAGTCCTAGGGACAGGTTTATACCTGTCCTTTTGTTAACCGGAGAGACACCTGGGGTGTTTCTCCCAGAAGAAATTTGCGGATGTTTTTATGAACCGTTATACTCCTGGGCGATATGATTACCAAAGGAGTTATTCTTGCCGGCGGAAGAGGAACAAGATTGGCACCCGCAACGCGGGTCACCAACAAGCATCTCCTCCCCATTTACGATCGCCCGATGATTTTTTATCCCATCGAGACGCTCCAAAAAATGGGTATTACCGATCTCCTTATTATTTGTGGAGAAGAACACACCGGAGATTTTGCAAAACTCTTGGGAACGGGAAAAGAATGGGGAGTGCAGTGTACTTTTCGCGTTCAGGAGGGGAGTGGGGGTATTGCCGACGCGCTTTCTCTTGCCGAATCGTTTGCAGGAAAAGATCCGTTGGCGGTTATTTTGGGGGATAATATTTTTGATGGTGATTTTTCCGATGCAGCGGAACATTTTGTAACTGGTGCGCAAATTTTTCTCGCCTCAGTACCAGATCCTCAGCGCTTTGGGGTGGCAGAAGTGGATGCGAACGGAACGGTGCTTTCCCTGGAAGAAAAACCAAAAGAACCAAAATCATCCCTCGCGGTTACTGGACTCTATTTTTTTGAGAGCACTGTTTTTCGGGCTATTCGAAATATTGTGCCCAGTGATCGGGGAGAACTAGAAATTACAGATGTTTTAAAAAAATACCTTTCTGATGGATCTTTGCGGGCTACGGAAGTCTCTGGAAATTGGAGCGACGCCGGAACGCACGAAAGTTTTTTTGCAGCGAGTGCATTGGTCCGAAAAATATCAGGATTTCCCGATATGGCGGATAATTTTAGACGCACTTCCCATATTGTTTCTGCGGTGGTTGTTTCTCCCGATGATGAGCCATTGGAAATAGTCCTCCAATCCCTTTTGTTCCAAAAGGGGAACTTTACCCATTCTGTTCATCTCGTTTTGGATGGTGGAACGCCGGAACATCGAGAAAAATGGAAGCGCTTTTTAGAAAAATTTCCAGAAATATTTTTTCATTCTTATTCCGAAACACTGGGACTTTCGGCTCGTTATAATTTTGTATTGGAGGCAGAAGAGAGCGATTTTTATTGGACTATGTCTCCAGAAACCGTTTTGGGAGATCCTTACTGTTTTTCAAAACTGTTGCAAAAAACATGGGATTCTCGCTCGGCAGTATTTGGAGGAAAAGTTTTTGAGCTGCGGGGGATTGAACGGACTGAAATTTTGGCTTCTACGGGAATTATTCGTGGAAGAGGGTTTTCGTTTTATGACCGAGGGATTGGAGAATCAGACCGTGGACAATTTGACGAAGCCTCTGAGCCCATTGGTTTTCCCATTTTTGCATCGCTTTCTCGCACAAAAATTATTAAAAAATTAGGAGGGTTTGACGAGTATTTTTTAGAAGGAAAAGGGGATATAGATATGGCGCTTCGCCTTCGAGAAGCGGGGTATCGCGCTCGGTTTGCGCCCGATGTTCGCATTTTTCATCCCAATTATTTTTCCGGTCCTCGGAGTTTTTGGAAACATATTCGCCATTTTTTTCAACGGGATCCCGAAGCATCTTTATACGGATATGAGGCTCAGAAAAAACTCATTTTTAAGCATCTCAAAAAATATCGCTGGCAAACGCGACTCCTCGGGAAAGTTCGTCTTGGTATTCAGGGTATTGCCGTGCAGATTATTTCTTGGTTTTAAATTTCTGTTGTGGGTTTTGGTGTTCTCTCACCAAAAATTCCACTTCCAATACGCACAATGGTGGCATCTGCTTTAAGTGCCAGGAGGTAATCATGGCTCATCCCCATGGAAAGTTCTGTAATACTCGGCATTATTTTTTGCGCTACCTGCTGAAGAGTTTTCATTTTTTGGTAGAAGTTTAGAATTTCCGTTTCTGAAAGTTTGGCGGCAAGAATCGTAAATAATCCTTCTATCCGAATGTTTAAGAGTTCTGTAGTGTGGGAAAGGAGTGTTTCTATGTTTTGATATTCAGGGGAAGGTATAAGAAAACCGCTTTTGTTCGGATCATTTGAAATATTGATATTCAAAAATACTCGCTGGATTTTTCCTTCTTCTGTTGCAATGCGGTTTATTTTTTTCAGCAGCGCGAGAGAATCCACACTCTGAATGACCGTGCACATTTTTACGGCTTTCCGTATTTTGTTGTCCTGCAGCCGACCTATAAAATGTATTTCATTCGGAATGCTTTTGTAATATTCCCATTTTTCCTCCAGCTCTTGCACCTTATTTTCCGCTATAATAAGAACGGTATTGATGTTTGCTTTTTTAATAGTTTCAATATTTTGTGTTTTCGTTGCTAAGCACAGCCGTGCATTATAGGGTTCCAAAATATGGAGGAGAGAATCTATTGGGGATGTAATCATGATGGTTCGTAAGATTTCGTTTTTACAAACAAGAGTATCCTAACATAAAAATAAATAAACGGAGTACTTGAAATTCTTTTCTCTCTGCCTCACACTCAAATCCGACGAAGTCATTCGTCGGCTTTTTTCTTTCTTCCATGCGAAAAATTCCCGTTACTATGGCGACCCAACACCCGGATAATGCCTTTCCTTCAATCTTTTCTGGAGAACGGTTTGTAACCGCGCGCGACGAAATTGAGGAATGCTACAAATGTTTTTTTGAACTGGGAGTAGATGAGTATATGTGGGACTGGGAAGGAAAATTGGTAGATGAAGCGGTGATCGACCGCTTGTACCAAAAATACTACGACACTTTTCAACGCACTCCACTTGGGAAAGAAAAATTTCTTACCTTTCGTATTCCTAATATCTGGGAAGAGCCGTCATATCGTCTTCCTCGAGCGTTTATGAATCTTCTCTCCGCAGAACAGGCGGCAAAAAGTATGAATCTCCACACGCCTCCGCTGTTTGAAATCATCCTCCCCATGACTACCAGAGCGGATCAGCTCACCTATCTCCATGAGTCATTTGAGAAAATTGCCCGCGCAACGAGTGAGATTTTTGAAACAGAAGGCGAGTTAAAGCATATTAATGTGATTCCTCTTTTTGAGGAGGCAGAGACAATGGCGGATGGGCACAACATTTTGGCGACTTATGTCGAATTTTTGGAGAAGGCAAGAGGCGCAACGCCTGAATATTTACGGGTTTTTATTGCGCGGTCTGATCCGGCCATGAATGCGGGACTTATTCCTTGTATGTTGGCGGTAAAAAGTGCGCTTTCGTCCTATCATGAATTTGGAAAATCCAAAGGGATTGAAATGTATCCTTGGATTGGAGGTGGATCTCTGCCGTTTCGAGGAGGAATAAACCCGCACAATGTACAGCCGAGTATTGAGGAATATAAAGGTGCGGCGTCTATTACCATCCAAAGTGCCTTCCGGTTCGATTATCCGGTAGAAGAGGTAAAACGGGCGATTGGGCAGTATAATATTCAACTTCCGCAAAAACGGCACCAGTATATTTCCATTACGCCGGAAGAGCATGAGGCGATAAAAATGTTTAATAGAAAGGCTATTCCGGTTTTTCAGCATACCATTGAGGAAATTGCAGATCTTATTAATGCGGTGGCGGAGAAAATGCCAAATCATCGAGAACGAGTTCAGCATATCGGAATTTTTGGGTATTCTCGTGGAGTAGGAAAAGTAAAACTTCCCCGTGCCATAAAGTTTTGTGGAGCGCTGTATTCTGTTGGAGTGCCTCCAGAGTTTATTGCCACGGGACGGGTTTTACGGTTGGCAGAGGAAATGGGAATGCTTCCCCTGGTAAAAAAGCTGTATGTGAATATCAAGGCAGATTTCCTTCATGCGGGGCATTATGTAAACTGGGAAAATCTTTCTGCTTTGGCGGCAAAAAATTCGGCATGGAAAGATATTGAAGCGGATATTCGGCTGGTGGAGGAAATGCTGGAAGTGCCCATTGGTCCCGTAGAATGCCATCATCTCATTCATCGCAATTTTTCCTCTAATATTTTTCAAAAAATGAATATTGGAGAAGATATTTCGGGAGATATTTTACGAGCGGCGGAGATAAGAAGGTCGTTGGGATAGCTATAAAAATGGGGATATAAAAGAGTAAACTTCATTTTCTTATAAATTTTTATGTTAAAAAAAATTATATTTCCATTCTTCGAGAAAAATCATCATGGATTCCTCACTAATAATTGGAAATTTCGATTATTGATAATGGTATATATTATATTGTTCATAGTATTTTTTATTTATCTTCTCAATTATGAGAAAGGTTTTTATTGGGGATGGTGCTACCACGACATCAATCCCTATCTACATGATGAGAAAAATTATTTAGAAAATGCTTTCAATTATTGCGATATGATAAAGAAAGAGAGTGTCGTGGAAATGTGGGTCCATGTAATTTTTTTCGTATTGATTACACACTACCTTATTCAATTTTTCTTTTTTAAAGTAATAATAAATTATGTAGTTTTAGGAGGAAAAAATATCAAAGATAATAGATCTTCTTCGTAGGGATATGGTTATCGATCCGTTTTTCTAAAAGAAGGACAGGTCCATACCCCCTGTCCTCCATCATTAATTTATTCTGTATTTCTTCACTAGTTCGGAATCTTCTAAAAACTGGATTACCGCCTGCGCATGAATGACAACAAATGGCTTATAATCTGGATTGCTTCGCAAGCTCGCAATGACGGAACATTCCAAATTTGGGCACCCACAAGGGGCGCTCCTACCGAAAACATTTTTCATCCTTCCCATGATTTTTCTTTCTTCCTCCCCCGATGGCATTGGTATTATTGCTAAAATTTCCTCCTTTTTCGCGGAGCGGGGAATAAATATTGCAAAATTAGAGGAACATACTGAGCAAGGACGATTTTTTCTTCGGTTGGAAACGGAAGGAGAATTTGAAATTCCTCAGATTTCACAAGAATTTTTACCATTGGCAGGGGACCTTCAAATGGATTTTCAAATGCTGGATGAGCAAAAACGCCCCCGAATGCTTCTGTTTTGTTCCGATACGCTGCATTGTCCTCTGGCGATTTTTTCTCATATTTTTTCAGGGCTTCTGAGTGCCGACATAGTGGGAGTCGTTTCCAATTCCCAAAAAATAGAAGATTTTTGTAAAAAAATGGAGATTCCGTTTTTTTATACGCCTGCAGAAAAAGGGAGTTTTGCGCATGAAGAAGGGCAACTCCAGATTATTTCGACTCTTTCTCCTGATGTTATAGTTTTGGCGCGGTATATGAAGGTTATTTCTGAAAATTTTCTTTTTCAAGTTTCTGTTCCCATTATCAATATTCACCACTCGTTTCTTCCGTCTTTTATTGGCGGGACGCCGTATGAAATGGCATACAAAAGAGGCGTAAAGCTCATTGGTGCCACTGCTCATTTAGTAACCAAAGATTTAGACGAAGGACCGATTATTGCGCAAAAAGTGCTTCCCGTCAGTCATGAATTTTCCGTTTTAGAGCTCAAAAAATATGGAGCGAGTATTGAGCAACAAACACTGGTAGAGGCAGTGCAGAAGTTTTGTGAACGGAAAATATTGGAATATAGAGGTCGAACCATTATTTTTTAGGAGCGAAAATATTTTCCATTTCTTCTTGCACGGCTTTGGCTGCTCTATCCCAGGAAAATTTTTGCACCTGTATTTTTCCTCTTTCTTGTAAGGAATTGCGGAGATCTGGCGATTCTAAAACGCTTTTCATTTTTTGTGCCATTTCTTCAGTATTTTCGGGATTAAAAAATTCTGCACCATCTCCATAAATTTCTGGTAAACACGAAGAGGAAGAAGAAAGTACCGGTGTGCCGAGTGCCATTGCTTCCAAACCGGGTAACCCAAATCCTTCGTATAGAGAGGGGAAAACATACGCTGTGGCACTGGAATACAGAGATAAAAGCTCATCTTCGTTTACCAGCCCTACTGTTTTTACCAAATTTTCGAGATGGTTTTGGTGGATATATTCTAAAATTTCTGGATAGTACGGGTCAGGATTACCCGTGAGAACCAGTTCTGCCACAATTCCTTCTGTAACGAGACTCTGAAAAGCCTGGAGAAGCCGAAGAATATTTTTGTGTTCCCTCCAAACGCCGGTGTACAGAAAAAATGGCTTTTGGATTTCATATTTCTCTAATGTTTTTGCTATGGGGAGGTTTTGAAGAGGGGACAAAAACTCTTCGCCGATGCCGTTGTGAATGACTCGAATTTTTTTATCCGAGACTCCTTCCATTTCCATGAGGTCTTTTTTGGTATTTTGGGAAACAGCAAATATTTTTTGGGAGCGTAACAGTGCATTTTTTAAAATGGCTTGGTATCCGTATTTGTGCAGTATGGAGGTTTTCTTTTTTCCGGGATATCTAGAAATAGTGAGGTCGTGAATGGTGACCACGAATTTTTTGGGGTACCAAACAGGAACATTAAAATGCGGGAACCATGTCAAGTCTGGTGATTCTTTGAGAATTTTGAAAGGGAAAGAGGTTTGTTCGGCGAGCGAATATATGGGTTCTGGAGCCAAAATGGGAAACACATTGGCATGCGGAGGCACAAATGACTGATATTCTGGAGGAGAAAGGAAAAAAGAGACTTTCCAGTCGGGTCGTGCCTGAAAAATGCGTTTGGAAATTTCATGCACATACCGACCAATGCCCGTAAATCGGGAGGAATACATCCGCGCGTCAATGGCCAGGTGGAAAGACATTAATCTTGAGAGGTAAAATTTTTTTTGATCATAACTTCTCTCATAAGGTTTGCGCATTGGCTTTTGGCATCCATAAAAAAGAAAAATGTCTCGGAAATGGTACCGTATTTTTTTGTGCGATGCACCTGTTTTTATTTGTGAAAATGTCCATGATGAGGGTATAATGTAGAAAATTTTTACCCCCATCAAATATGAAAGCTGTTATACTTTTTTTATTTATTCTTTTTCCGGTGTTGGGGTATGTTTTAGATCAGGGAAGTGCTGAGGGCTCAAGTTGGTTTATATTGGGGCTTGCAATAGACATTATTCTCTTTTTTTTGGGGGTGCGTATTGTTACTCAAAAAACGGTAAAAGTAGTGGAGTTTCTCGGAAAATTTAATCGTATTTTGCATCCCGGTATTAATATCATTATTCCCGTACTGGAATGGACCAAAAACCAAGATCTTTTTAAAAAGAATTTTCAGGTAGAAGTAGACGGAATTACCAAAGATAATGTTTCCGCACGCATTGGACTTAATGTGGTGTATTTTGTGCAGGAAGATGATGAGTCCATTTATAAATCCGTTTATGAAATTGATAATCATGGAATGCTGATTAAAGCCACTATTGATGAGCAATTACGGGCAATGATTACTGGTTTTGACCATAAAGAAATTTTTACCAAGCGACAGGAAATTGGTGATGAAATTGAAGAGAATCTCCGAGAAAAACTGAGTCAATTTGGATTTACGGTGGATTCTATTCAGGTACAGGATATTCGGCTCGATCAACGCGTAGTAGAGGCCATGAACAGGGTTATTGAAACGGAAAAATTAAAAGACGCAGCGCAAAACGAAGGAGAAGCGAACCGGATAAAAATTGTAAAAGAAGCGGAAGCCAACAAAGAAGCCAAAAAACTTATTGGAGAAGGAATGGCACAACAACGCATGGCAATCGCCAATGGGTTTCAGGAATCCATTGCGATGATTCAACAGGCATCTAATGTGAGTGGAGCTGAAATCCTCCAGTTCCTTTTGGATTCCGCTCGTATTGAAACCTTGGAAAAAGTAGGAGATAAAAACGCAAAAATTATCTACCTCAATGAAAATTTGGAAGGAAAAACTTCTCGTATTGAAAAGTTTTTGGCAGAAAAATAGGCTATACTATTCCTATTCCCTTTCCCAAAAGCCTTTGGGCGGGTGTCTTTTTTTCGGAAATAATTTTTTCCACTGCCTCTAAAAATACCCCTTCTTCTAGTCCTCTTTTTTGGAGTCCTTCTTTTGCAATGGGCATTAATTCCGCAATGATGTCAAAAAAAGATTGTCCCTCAAATTCCGCTTTTCCGCCGTATTGCCACGCTGCTTCGTGAAGAACCGGAAAATTTGACTCTTTTAAGTTTTTTGTTTTTTCTTGTACTACAGAAAAGCCATTTGGATGCGCAAAAATTCCGATTACGAATGCGGTCACTCCCATAAGATCGGGGAGTTCTAGAGTGTCCAACGCTCGAAACTCTAAATACCCACGGCGGAATCGAATGTCTGTCCAACAGGTTTTGACATGGGCATCAAAATCCTCAAAAACAGCGTGTTCTCCTTCAAATCCTTCTTCTAAAAAGTTCCGAAACGAAAAGCCTCGTGGAGGAAGTAGATTGCGTTTTCCTCGCACAATGATGATGAGATCCCGGTCTAAATACCATTCTATCCATTTTTTCATATCAAAATCGGCTGCTAAAAATCCCTTCATCATTGCTTCTCTCCCAAAGGAACCAGTAAAAATAGCGCGTCTGCGTGCTGATAAAACTCCCGAATTCTTTCCTTCCATAAAGGGCGCGTTGGCAAAAACACCACACAAAAACGGGGAAAGTCGTAAAAAACATTGTGTTTTTTGCAGAAGATCTTCTTCCGAAGTACAGCACACATTAATATGAAGCCCTGAAAGATTTTTCATATATCGGTGCATCCAGTCGTGTCTTTGGGGTTCGGGGAAAATTTTATCCCAAATTTGGTAACGGGGTTTAGGAACCAGGGGGACGGCATCATGATGAAACATTGGGGAAATTCCTTGTGGAGAAAATACAATGTCCAAAGGATCTGCTAGGGACCGAATTTCTTCGGCGATTTCTTCTAGTTCTTTTTGTGTTTCCACCAGCGAAAAAAACGGGGCTCCAGATATTTCTGGTTTTCCATCGCCTTCAATGGTCACGCGTGTTTTTCCTCTTAAAAGCGTAAACGGATTCCCGTCATTTTCGTCTTCTATTATCCAGCCGTATTGTTCCACCAATCCCAAAAGTATTTTTTTATAGCCCTTTTCTCCGGTGTAGGGTACGGGAATGGTTTTATTATTTTTGTATATTCCTGTGCGTTCCCATTCTATGCCGATTTTTACTTTTCCAGAGGGGCAAAAAAATTGGTGATAAAACGCATGAATGTCGGCAATATTGGAAATAGGATCGGTAAGAGAAAACATGGGGAAGGGGAGAGAATGAGGAATTAAGAATTAGAAATGGAATGGGAGTAGGGGCGTTCCCGCCGGGCGGGACGCCCTTTAAGAATATTGAATGTGAACATTTCGTCATTGCCAGGAACGAAGCAATCCAGGGTAAAAAATTACAAACAACTCCCACCACAATAGGTTTGTTTGTTTCTCTCGTGTTCGGCATTGGTTTTTGCGAGATGAATTTCTCGGTTTTGGTCGTGGAGATAAAAGAGAAAATCGGTTTTGGCAGGATTTGCAGCGGCATTTAATGCTTTTGCTCCTGGAGCGGAAATAGCATGGGGAGGAAATCCTTTATTTTTTCGGGTATTAAACGGGTCATCTTTTGCGAGATCTGATGCGGTGAGTGCGGAAGATTTTTTTTGGGTTGCATATCTCGTGGTAGCATCGGCTCCCAGAGGAATCCCTTTGTCAATTCTGTTCCATAAAACGCCAGAAATCATGGCACCTTCTTCCGTTCCTGCCCATTCTTTTTCTATTATGGATGCCATGGTGAGGATTTCTTGCAGGCTTCCCCGTTTATTGGAGAAGAGTTTTAAGTTTTGTGCGTATTCTTGAAAAGTAGAGATCATCTCGTTCGCTAAATTTTGCGGTGAAAGTTGAGATTTTTCTATTCGATAAGTAGCGGGGAAAAAATACCCTTCCCGTGCGGCAGGGTCTTTCGGTAAAAAAGAAAACTGAGAAAAACTACAGGTTCTTTGTACGCACGCCAAAAACTCACCCTTCGCAAAAAATCCTTTTTCGGCAAAGAGGCTATCCATTTCTGCCAGTGTAAGCCCTTCCCGAACGAGTACGGTAACCACTTGGGGAATGGCGTGCAAAAGGCTTTGAGAAATTTCTGGAATGGTCATTTTGGAAGATACCTCGTGGTATCCCGCTTGGTATTTTTGTGCTTCCCCCGATTTACCCGCGTACCGTAGAAAAACCCATTCATACGCAATAATATTTTGTTCGTGTAACCGCGTTGCGATACTTTCCACGCTTTCGCCTTCTGCAATTTCAAAGCCCTGGTTTCCGGCTTGTTCGTCTACACGGTAGGTGAGAAGGGATGAATAGGTCCATTCGTAGCCGCCCCATAAAAAGGTAACCACTAGGAGAAAGAGTATAAGGAAGCGAAAGAACATGAAAACAAAAAAATCATGGGTAACCTTTAAAAGGGTGTGCTAACGAAGGAAGGGTAGCAAAAGGGAGGAGG
>JBAXIU010000020.1:0-24846 GCA_037138215.1 Candidatus Peregrinibacteria bacterium
ATGTTCGCTCTCTATTGTTTCCCCTGTTGCACTTCGAATTGAAACTTAGGAATAGACTGGATTCTTTCTAGCGGGACTGAAAGTGCTTGCTGAATAACTGCTCTTGTGCCAAAAGGATCATCGGTAGTGCAATTATCTTGGTTTACCACTTCAAGCAATTCTTTTCTCGTTTGCTGTGATTCTGTTGGGACTTCACTGGGGTTTTGTGATGTATAAAGAGCAGATCCTGCTAGTGCGAGAGTTCCGATTACACTTACAAGCATAGGAGTGTCGAAGTCAGGCTCTACCCTTATAGCTCCGTTGCGCATAAAAAAAGTAAAAGAATAAAATTTCCTCCCATTGTACTTCTTATTCTCCCTCTTTGCAAGCCGTTTCCTTTTGCGTACCATACCAACACTCTTCAAAAAGTGTTATGGAGTCTTTTTCCCTCTCCTCACCGCTTCTTTCTGCTTTGCGCACCACGGAAAAATATAAATTTCTCCTTAAAAGTGCAGGGGTTTTGAGTATCGGAGATTTTCTCCTATTTTTCCCGCGCGATTATGAGGATAGAAGCCAAATAACGCATTTTTCTCAGCTGCGCGGTGACCAAAAAAATGTGCTCATCGGCACCTTTGCGTCTGTAAAACGGGAGTATACGGTGCGGGGTTTTTCCCTGGTAAAAGCCATTTTTATTGAGGAATCGCAAAATGCCAAAATTGAGTGCGTGTGGTTTAACACCAAAGGGCTGGAACATACCATTCCCATTGGGAAACGGGCAATGGTGGTGGGAAAAGCAAAATTGTCATTTGGAAAAACAACCCTCCAAAGCCCCAGCTTTGAGCGGTATGAACGGGATACGATTCAAAAAAGCATCGCCCCTGTTTATCGTGAAGTGCAGGGCATTCCCACCGAGTGGATTCAAAAAAAAATGCAGGAACTTTTGGAATTAGTGGAAGACAATCGCATTTCTCTTCCGCCTCTGTTACCGCCCCATATCACGGAGGAGTACCACCTTCTTTCGCGTAAAAAAGCCATTATAGAACTGCATTTTCCCACTTCATCCGAAATGCTGGAGAAAGCAAAGGAGACCATGAGTTTTGAGGAGCTTTTTCTCCTCCAGCTTTCTTCTCTCAAAAAAAAGGCATCGCTCCAATCTTTTTCATCCGACACCGCTGCCGCTATCCCTTTTCGTCCAGAATTTATAAAAGAATTTTTTTCGCATCTCCCGTTTACGCCCACCAATTCCCAAAAAATAGCGATTTTTGAAATTTTAAAAGATCTCGAAAAACCAGTCCCCATGCAACGGCTTTTGGAAGGGGATGTGGGAAGCGGAAAAACACTCGTGGCGCTTACCGCGATGTTGGCGACCGTTTCGGCCGGATACCAATGCGCCATTATTGCCCCCACGGAAATTCTCGCCATCCAACACGCAGAGGGAATTACGCGGCTTTTAGAGGAAGTGCATAAAAAAGGGTTTGAGTACCAATTAGGAATGAAGAATGAAGAATTAAGAATGCCCCGTCATTACGAGGAACAAAGCAATCCAGAGAATAGCGAGCAAAAAGGAAAAAGCAATTGGCAAAAAGAGGGAGTCGCCCTTTTCCCCAAAGAAATCCCCGAAGTTTCCCTCCTCACCGGTTCTGTTACGGGAAATACGCGCAAAAGCCTGTTGGAAGATTTACGATTTGGGAAAATTGATATTTTGGTGGGGACACACGCCATTTTGGAAGATCCCGTGGTGTTCCACCATCTCGGGCTTGCGGTGGTGGATGAACAGCACCGTTTTGGCGTTTTACAGCGCAAAAGACTCCTGTTAAAAGGGAATCCCCATTTTTTACAAATGACGGCAACACCTATTCCGCGCACACTGGCACTTATTGCCTACGGTGATCAAGATCTTTCGGTGCTCACCGAGCTTCCTCCGGGAAGAAAACCAATCCACACTTCCGTTGTTCCACCATCGGACCGCGTTACGGTGGAGCGGTTTGTGGAGATAGAAATTGAAAAAGGACGGCAAGCGTTTGTCATTTGCCCACTTATTGAAGAATCTGAAAATTTAGATGTCAAAGCGGCAACGGAAGAGTTTATTCGACTCGAACAACATATTTTTCCGCATCGGCGCATTGCTCTTTTGCATGGGAAAATGAGACCAGCAGAAAAAGAGCAAATTATGGCGGATTTTAAAGACAAAAAATACGACATTCTCGTTTCTACTTCCGTGGTGGAAGTAGGGGTAGATGTGCCGAATGCGACCATGATGATGATTGAGGGTGCCGAGCGGTTTGGTCTTTCTCAACTGCACCAATTTCGCGGACGAGTAGGAAGGGGAGAACACGCGTCCTATTGTTTTTTGTTCCCCACGGAAAAAGAGACGGTGCGATTAAAAGCAATGGAAAAAACGCAAAATGGATTTGAACTCGCGGAAATGGATATGCGCCTCCGGGGACCCGGGTCGGTGTACGGACTACGGCAAAGTGGTTTACCAGATTTAAAAATGGCGAGTTTAACAGATGGACGAAAAGTGGTAGAAACGCGCAAAGCAGCAGAAGAGTTTTTACAAAAATTTCCACTGGATGATTTTCCAGAACTGCAAAAAGAATTAGAAAACCGGGAGGAAGAAATGGTCCACGGGGGATAAAAAAAGATTTTATTACCGAGGAGGAAAACAACCTTTAAAAAAACATCTCTTGACTTGCAGGTACGAAAAACGACAGAATACACGGGCTATTTTTTGTATGCCCTGTGCTCAAAATCCGACTTCAACCAAAAGGACGAAAAAAAAGACCATTCTACCGTATTGTGGTCGCTGAAAGTTCTTTCCCTGTTCAGGGAAGATTTTTAGAAATTGTAGGACACTACAACCCTCTTGTAACTCCTAAAGAGGTAGTGTTTCAAAAAGAACGCGTTTTGCACTACCTGAAAAATGGTGCACAGCCTTCAGAAACAGTAGCGCGATTGGGGGCAAAAAACGGGATCACGGAGTTTGAGAAATATTTCTCTTCTCGCGTTATGAAGCCATCAAATGCGGAAATAGAAGCAAAGAAGAAAAAAGAGGAAGAAGAGGCGGCTGCAAAAGCAGCAGCAATAGCGGCGGCAGAGGCGAAGGAAAAAGAAAAGGCTGAAGCGGAAGCAAAAGCTCTTGCAGACGCAGCAGCAAAGGCAGAAGAGGAAGCAGCTCCGAAAGATTCAGAAGAAGCCCCATCTGCAGAGTAATTCCAGATCTTTTATATTTTGGGTATGCCTTCGGAAAAACAGTTTTTAGAATTCGTTCTCTCCTCTCTTTTGGATTCCCCAAAAGAGCTAGTAATTACTGAGACCAATGATACACTCGGAACTCTTTTTGAAATACAGGTGAACACAGAAGATATGGGGAAACTCATTGGAAAAGGAGGAAAAACGATTAAAGCCCTCCGAACACTGGTACGCATGGTCGGATCAAAGACCGAAAAAAGAGTAAACATTCGTATCGCTGAGCCGAACTTATAGTGTATGGTACCATCATTTTCCTCTGATTTGGCAATGAATACTTTTAATATTGTTGATCTTATTAATTTGGCAATTGCGCTCGCCATTATCGTCGCTATCGTGCTGTCGGTATACTACCTTTTTGTGGGGGGAATATCGTTTATTTTGTCAGGAGGACAGGAAGATAAAATAAAAGAAGCAGTCAATACTATTCGATACGCTATTATTGGTCTCGTAATGACCGTTTTGGCTGTCGTATTTTTGTATATTTTAGGGAATATTTTTGGAGTAAATGTGGCAGAAAAAATAAACCCCGACCGAATGCTAGAAATGGCACAAACGGTATATAACAGAGTAACTGCCACTCCGGGAGGCAGCGGAAGCTACTAAAATTCAATTCCTAGATTATTTCCCCCTCTTCTCTTTTTTTGTCGTATGAAACTCTCGCCCGATGGATCTCCTTTTTCTTTTTCCCTTGCTGTTTCCACTGGAACCATTGGGATAAATAATACCAAGGGGTCCCTTTTTTCTGTTTTTTTACAGGAACAAGCAGAAGATCAGGAAAAATATTTTCATATCCCAGGGGAGTATGAAAAAGCAGATATTGCTGCGTATCTTATCCATATGGGTGCAAAATACTTCTTGGGAAAACTTTACGCCGAAGAAGTGCATATTGCGTTTTTTTCTTCCGAAGGAGCGACGCTTCCCGAAAATGTGGATGAAGTATTTGGAGAGGTAGATATTTTAGTTTTTGAAAAATCTCCAGAAGGGATTTCAGATTCGGAAGCGAAAAAAATGTTGGAAAAAATTGATCCCCGGATTGTGGTTTTTTCAAAAGACTCTCTCGATTTTGCAAAAAAGAGTGGATTTGTGGTAGAAGCAGTAGAAACGCTCAGCTTTACACGAGTTTCACTTCCCATGGAAAAAACAGAGTTTTATGTGATGGGGTAAGGATTTTGTCCGCGTAGTTCAACGGATAGAACACCTCCCTCCTAAGGAGGAAATACAGGTTCGATTCCTGTCGTGGATACCAGTTTTTCACTCTTCCACCGTTGTATCCCATTGTTCTGCGCATTTGCTCAGGTCTGGAACAAATTTTTTGGTAATGTTGGTGTCTCGTTTACACACCCGCATATTTTTGAGGTGTTCTGGTTTTTTCGGCTTTTCTCCTCGTAAATCCAAGGCTTCTAAAATTTTTGCAAAAATCTTCCCTGCCCCGTCTACTCCACTTACTTCCTCCATTTTGGAATTGTCTATATTCCCGGTCCACACCACAATAATGAGGTCGTCAGAAATTCCTAATGTCCAGTTATCTCTAAAATTGGCACTCGTTCCGGTTTTAATAGAGAAATTGCGTCCCGTGTTAAAAATCCCACTATAGGTAAAAACCCGTTGCCGAAGCGCATCACTATTGAGGGCGCTGAGAATCCAAAATAAAGCCGTTTCTAACCGTACAGAAGGGGGAATTGCTGCAACCAGAGGATTTTTGATCATGGTAGAATACGGCAAAACCCGTTCTCCATGATGTACAAAAATACTGGCAACCGAAGCGAGGTTTAAAACCGACACTTCTGCCGTTCCCAATGCGAGGGAAAGTCCATAATGCTCCGCCGGAAACGGGAATGAGAACCCGAGACTGGTGAGAAAATTATAAAATGGAGCAACTCCCACGCGGTCTAACACTTTTACCGCTGAAATATTAGCGGAATTAGCAAGCGCTTCTTCCAGGGCTATTTTCCCAAATTCTTCCCCTTTAAAATTTTGCGGAATATATTTGGTTCCATCAGGAAGCGGAAACTCCGTTTTTTTATCTTCCACAATATCCCGAGGGTGGGCAGAAGTAGTCAGGAAGAGGAAAAGATAGAGAAAGGGTTTTATGGTAGAGGATATGGGGCGGGGAAGGAGTACGGTATTTATTTTCCCCACATTTTTGTCTTCCGGTCTCGTAGTTCCCACCATCGTCCGAATCGCCCCTGTTTTGGCATCGAGAATAATTACTCCCGCATCATGCACGGCATTGGCTCGAAGCCGAACCAACTCATCCAGTACAATTTTTTCTGTTGTTTCTTGCCAATGTTTATCCAGAGTGGTGAAGACTTCTTGTCCCCCTTTCTCTATGGCGATCCCCTGTTTTTTCATCTCATCTTGGCTATATTCTAAAAATGGACGCAAAAGCACCGGAAAATCGACCAACTCCTTATCGGGGAGAATAAAATCTTCCTTTGCATACGCAGCAATACGGTCTAAAGGAAGTAACTGTTTTTCCTCGGCAATGCGTAAAAAATACGGTTTGTATTTTCCAAAATTTTTCGCCAGAGATTCTCCTTCTTGAGGACGAGAAAGAAGCGTCACCAAAAAGCATTTTTCTAAAAAATTCAGGTCTGCAAATTGTTTTTTAAAATACACTTGAGAGGCCGCTTTAACACCATAAGAGCCGCGTCCAAAATAGGCAAAACTCAGGTATTCTTCCAAAATTTTTTCCTTTGGAGTGGTAAAAGAAAGCGTTCCCGCCAACACGGCTTCTCTCCCCTTTTGCCAAAGGGTTCGGGGACTTTCCCGAAAATATTTATTTTTTATCCACTGCTCGGTAATGGTGGAACCTCCTCTGCTCCCGTTTCCACGGATATATTGCCACAGGAGATATACTTTTTTGGAAAATTCCACTCCCCCATTGGTCCCAAAATTTTCATCTTCTTTGGAAATAAGGAGGGTAAGAAATGTGGGATCTATTTCCGCGTATGCAATGGGCTCTTGGGCGGCAAGATCGTCTTTGGGGACCGTCCAGAGGAGAACACCATTTTTATCGTAAAAATGACTATTGGGGAGCGCAAAAGAAGGAACAGGGGTAAAAAAGAGCGGACTAAAAACCCACACAAAAAATAAGAGTACGGCAAAAAAAAGGGCAAGAAGGAAGAGGGGTTTAGGGCGGAGATTTTTCAGGAAGAAGGGAATGCGCATGATGGAGATATTGGTTAAAAGAAGGGGTTATTCCACAATAAAATCATAAATATTTTTTGTGAGATCTTGAGCCTTTTTGGAAAGATCTTCCCAATTATCCATATCTTTTAACGCCATATCACAAAAATAATGCTTATCCGAGATAGTACCGGACTTTCCCTTGAATGTTTTTAAATCAAACTCTTGTTTTATGGTAGCAAGCTTCTTATCTATATATTTCCCTAAGTATTGGTCTGAATTTTGATAATCACTTTCAAGGGAATCTGGGAAGATTTTAGTTTCAAGCTGTTGGAGTAATTCGGGGCATTTATCCTTTTTATTTGTTTTGCTGTAGTAATTTACAATAGCATTTCTAATATTCTTAGGATTAAGAAGGTTTTCTATTTCTCTTACGGGGATTGTCTCTAACTTTGCCCCTTCTCCTTCCAGCTTCGTTTTCAATTCTTTATTTTTTCCATTGTCGTTGTCGGAAATAATAATCCCCTTTCCACAAAGTCTTTCCCTACCTGTTGGATTGAAATTCGTCAAATTTGCGCCACCATAATGAATAAATGAGAAATCTATGTCTTCGGAAATTCTTTTTTCCCCTTCTGAAAGGTTTTTACTATGGAGTTCTAAAAATCTTGATAAGTATTTTTCATCGGTGATACCTTCCACCCAAATGGTTTTATTTGCTAAAAAAACAGAAGAGTTTTGCACTCCCAGCTCTTCTAAGAGACTATTTTCTCCAGATTTTTTTTCTTCCACGATAAACTGTCCCGTAGTCTCTTTTTCTCGAAATTGGTACACAGAAATATCGTCTTCCCCAATGCTTAAGTCTAAAAGGTGGTTTGAGTGAGTGGTAAGGAAAATTTGATGCCCCCTTTTTTGAGATTCATCTTGTAGGACATTTAAGAGCTTTCTTTGCATTCCAGGGTGTAAATTCTGTTCTGGTTCTTCTATGCAAATTAACGCTCTTTCGTATTTAAAAAGAGGAAAAGTCAAAATAATCATGCTTTGAATTCCATCCCCCAGATCATATATTTTTCTATCAACGGTATCTCCAATGTTTACATGTAAGCAATTCCAATTTTCGCTAGTCTCCACCGATTCTTTAATAGGGGTTAGAGTAACAGATTTTCCATTAAAAAAATTCTTACTTAAAAACTCTTCAAATTCTTTTATTTTTTGCCTTTCTTTTGCCTTCCCCAAAAGCATTTGTTGTATTTCTTCATACAAATTTTGTCCTGTAAAAATTTCTCCTGGAGATCCATACTGTGATGCTACAACACTAATAAAAAGCAATTGGACATTAAATATTTGATCAATAGAAAAGTGATTATTAAGATGGCCAAAATCACTAGGTACAACCTTATTCCTTATAGAAGGAGGGAGAGCATTAAAATAAGGGAAAAATGATGTTAAACTTCTTAAAATAGGGATATAAACTTTATTACTATGGTTAATGATATAATTTTCAATACCTCTACTTTTTATAGTTTCTAGTATATCGATAACAATATTTAAGGATGGTATATTTTTATTTAGACTCTGTTTAATTGATTGGAGATTATGAACACTATTATATATTAAACTCTGGAGATTATTAGAATATAACCCTTTTTTCGTTATACACTTTTGAATATCTTCAAGATTATTTTTTAACGGAAGGTTAATTCTTGATCTAGTATCAGTATCATTAAGAATGATAGGAATATGCTCGAATAAACCATTGATATTTAATTTGTTTCTATATTTTTCATCATACATTTCTTCATTTATTTTATACTGCAAAGGATTTGTTTTTAATATTTCCCGCATCATTCTACTCTTTCCTGAATTATTTGCTCCTACAAAAATGTTAATTCGAGAGAGATTATCCAAAACTTCCAAAGGTTCTTCTTCCGAATCAAAATAATCACTACTTGGGAATTTTATGGCTTTCATAAAGGGATACCCTGCTTCTCCTTCGTTTAGTGCGGTCATAATTATAATTAAAAGCGAAAACCCGTAATCCACTTTAAATTTGCGCGCTAAGCGGTATTTTTGCAAGTAGAGTATGGTAGGGTAGTTTTGTGTCGAGCATGACTTATAATCCACTCTGTTTCGTGTTCCCCAATACTTCCGAAAAATATGTTGTACAGATAGACACCCCCCTTAATAAAAAACTTTTATTCCCAATTCCGTTCCGGTCCTACACTTCCTTTGGCATATATTTCCAACGGTACCGTATGCCATTTTTTGAGTATGGGAGTAATAAACGCCCAGGAAGCCGAGATTTCGTCCGTACTCGCAAAAAGCGTTTGATCCCCTGCAATACAATCAAAGAGTACTTTTTCATAGGCATCTACGCGCATTCCTTGTTCTTTTCCTAGCGAATAATCAAACGACAAATCTTGAGGAATAACGCCCGAAACCATACCCGGTTTTTTAGACCAAAACCGTACCGTTATTTGCTCTTTTGGCTGAATGCTCAATGTAATGGTGTTTTGGTGCTCACTGCCGTCATGTTCTTCGAGGCAAAAGCAAGGATGAGCACCTTTAAACGAAATGGTAATTTCCACTTTTTTGTCTTTCACCGCTTTTCCGCTTTCGATATAAAACGGAACCCCTTCCCATCGCTCGTTATCCACAAAAGTCTTCATCTTAAAATAGGTCTCCGTTTCGGAAGTAGACTGTACGGTTACGCCATCGGCAAATCCTTCATACTGCCCGCGAATAATGCAATTTTCTAAGTCCTGCTCATCCGCCAATTTGAGGTTTTGCATCACCTTTACCCGTGCGTGCCGAATGGCATCGGCATTTATTTCCCCTGGATGGTCCATGGCCACCAACGCCAACATTTGCAAGATATGGTTTTGTCCCACATCGCGCAGCGCGCCAATGTCGTCATAAAACAAGCCTCGGGATGCAATATCAATATCTTCCCACAGTTTTATTTCCACTTTTTCTACAAAATTTTTGTTCCAGACTGGCTCAAAAAGCGTGTTAGAAAACCGAAAAGTAAGAATATCCTGAATAGTTTCCTTTGCGAGGTAATGGTCTATTCGGAAAATTTGTTTTTCCCGAAAGAGATTCCCGAGGAGTTGGTCTAGTTCTTGTGCCGTTTCCAGGTCTCTTCCAAAGGGTTTTTCTACCAAGATACGGGTCCAGCCCAGTTTCCCACTGCACGGAATAGTGAGATCAGACTCTGAGAGATTTTGGAAAATAACCTTATACGAAGTAGGGGGAACGGCTAGATAAAAGAGCTTATTCATGCAGATTCCCACCGTATTATCAATTTCTAAAAGAAGTTTTGAAAGCGCTTCATACGAAGTCGTATCTTCAAAAGTTCCGTATTGGTGATAAAACAACCCCGTAAATTCTTCTATTTTTTCCAGATCTGCCTCTGGATCTTTTTCTAAAAGAATTTCTTTCACAAACTCCTGAAATGCACTTTCGGAGTACTGGTGACGAGAAAACCCGACCACGCGAAATGCACTGGGGAGGTAATCTTTGCAATACATATGAAACAGCGACGACAGCAGTTTTTTTCGGCTGAGGTCGCCCGTAACCCCAAAAATAATAAGTGTGGTGGGGAAATTAAATTTTTGGAAGAGCATGGGAAGGGGGAAGAGAATTAAGAATTAAGAATGAGGAATGAGGAATGTTCCGTCATTGCGAGTTCGTGAAGCAATCTAAATTAAAAATGACAAATAGTGGAGAAACGGTAGGCGAGTATTGCTATACGCCTTTTTGGAATACAGGGCGGGGCTTTTCACTGCCAAAATGTAGGGTTTTGTGAGACGCTTCCTATTTTCCGCCTTCATTTGATTTTTTGCAAAAAATGGGTAAATTTTATTTCCTGTGCTGGGAGGAAAACAAAGAATTTTCGTCATTGCGAGGCATTTATGCCGAAGCAATCCATCACATTCTTGTGTTGGGCATGACTCATCAGTCGCGATCTTTTGTTTGGCAATTTTCAAAATTCTAAATTCTCTTTTCTCTCGGGTTTGGGGGAATTTGTAATCCCAACCATTCATTTCGCCATTCCTATTTTTTACCACCGGCACGGCATGGGGTTTTGTGTTTTGGTTATTTGTAAATATCTCCCCGTGAGTCCCCGTCATACACATAAATCAAAATCTGATCATCAATAATTTCATACAAAAATCGGTACTTCCCAATGCGCAGGCGATAGTGGTTTTTCTCTCCCATAAGCAGTTTTATGTCACAGGTGTTAAAAAACGGACTTTCTGCAATTTTTTCAAAATGTTTAAAAAAACGAGGGACTACCTCGGGGTGTCTTTGTAAAAATTTATCAACCGTTTTGTGAGTTTTAATGCGGTATTTCATGAATTTAGAAGGCATATTTTTCTTTCATTTCCTCCCAAGATACAATATTTACCCCGTTCTCCAAATCTTTTCGCGCTTTTTTCCATGCTCTTTTATTTGCTTCGGTAAATTCCGTATCCGCTAAAGAAGGGAGAATCCCAAGAGAGAGCGTATTTTCGGCGTACGCATTCATACAAAAATTAAGGAGGGCTTTTATAGTAATGCCCTCACTTTTTGCGCGTTTCCACGCTTTTTCCTTTACTGCCGCGTTGGCAACCGTAAAGCTCACTTGGGTACTCATAAAAAAGTTAAAAAACTAGTTTTATAATAGTTAAAAAATATATCTTTTTCAAGTTTTTTAGACTTTTTCACCCCTACAACAGTTTCCTCGTTTCCTCTTTGTAATCCTCCACATTAGGCTGATCAAAGGCATTTACGCCCATGGCTTTCGCCAAATACATCATCTCCATCATTTGGAGCTGAAGGTATTGTCCCAGCGTTTCTTCGCTTATTTCAGGCAATAATATTTCTGCAAATGGGAGCTCATTTTTTTGGTATGCTGCTTTTACGCCGCCATAAATAGCCATCATAATGTCCTCTAAATTTTTTCCCGCAATATTTTTTACCAGTTCTGGAAAAACGCGTTCCTCTGGAATAGAAATTTTTTGATCAGGAGAGGCATACACAAAACAGGTAAATTTGTCCCGTGGTCCACCAAAATATAACTGCGCCATAGAATGGAGATCCGTGGATCCAATGGAAACAATGGGCGTAATTCCGGCGTGGACCACATTGCCATGAATATCGTGTTCTTTCCCAATACTTTCTCCCATGAGCTGACGATACCATTTCCCTGCCATTTCTAGTTCTGGATTAAAAAAGAAATTATTGGTGATGCAAATGTCGTGTGCATAATAGAAATATTTGATTGCAGTGCTCACGAGCGCTGGATTTTCCTTTTCTGATAAACATTTTTCTCGCATCGCTTTTGCGCCTGCTAAAAGTGCAGAAGTGTTGATTCCCGCAAGAGAAAGCGGAAATAGCCCTACGGCGGAAAAAACAGAATATCGTCCTCCTACTTTTTTTGGCAAAAAGAGTGTCGCAAATCCTTTCTCCTCCGCCATTTTATGGAGCAGAGAATTTTCGTCGGTCGTTACCACAACTCTCTCATCAACGGATTCAAATCGGTTTTTCAGGAGCGAATAAAGAATTTCAAAAAGCGCAATGGTTTCGGTGGTAGAACCCGATTTACTAATGACATTTATACAGATTTCGTTGGCATTCTTGATCTTTTGGCTTAAAATGGTTTGGAGATTTGTTACGAGAGCAGTGGAAACGGTATCAATAAAAATTATCTTCGGCATTGCTGAATCTGTCAGTTCGCTATAAGCTCCTTGCAGAGCGTTATAAATGGCATAAGTCCCCAAATTAGACCCTCCTATTCCGACAACAAAAATATATTTGAGCGCTGGATTTTTCTTTTGGGCTACCATATCCGCTACTGTTTGGTGCATTTCCATGTCATCGCAAAGATTAATGGAAGCTTCGTCGGATTCATATCCGCCGGTTTGGACCACTGCTCGCAAATGAGTCGTGTATTCATCCAAAGCGTGAATAGACTCCAAAAGAGTTTTTTCTTCTATCCGGGCGTTTTGATAATGGAAAGAAAGAGATTTCATAGAGAAAAATTTAAAGTTTTAAACAGCGCCCAACAAAGTATTCCAATCTTTCGTAAACCGCACTAATCCGCTATCGGTCAGCGGATGTTGAATATTTACAGATCTGAAATCTCCAGAAAGGTCAATTTCTTGGTATGCAATAGGCACAAATCCTTCTGTTTCGTGAAAAATGGGTGATTCTGGGATGGGCATTCCTACGTCTTTCCACTGTTTTAAAACGCCCAAAGGAGCGGTAATAATATCTACTTCCGCAGAAAGTGCTTGTAAAAAATGTTCAAGATCCCGAATACTGGCCGCCAAGACCTGCACGGTACTATTTTGGGAGTGGTACATTTTTAAAATATTCTGGATCAAGTCCATATCGTTTTGCCCTTTGTCGTGAATGCGTCCCAAAAAAGGAGATACAAAAACAGCACCTAGGTTTGCGCCTCTGGTAGCCATTGCCACTGCTGCCGCTTGTTCTTGAGAAAAACAGAGCGTCATGTTTACCCGCATCCCTTCGTGTATCAATTTTTCCGCTGCCATTAAACCAGCAGGGATAATGGGGTATTTGACATGGGTATGATCCGCCCACGAAAACATTTCTTTCCCCACGGTATACATTTCTTCCGCCGTTGCCGTTTCATCTGCCGGAACTTCTACCGAAACAGATTTTCCCGGAAGAAGAGAGGAAATCTCCACAATAATATCATGGTAGAGCGCGAGCGCGCTTTCTCTTGAAAATGTTTTGCCCGCTCTAATCGCTTCTTTTATCGTAGGACTGGTGGCAATAAGCGACGGATTCGTGGTTTGACCATCTAAAAAACCGAGCATTTCTAACGCTTCTCGGGTTTCTTGAGGATCTCCACTGTCCAAAAATATTTGAGTTTTTAAATGCTGTGGTCGCATAAGAAGAGGAGAAAAAGGAGGCTGTAAACTGGTGGTTTTAAAAAATTTTACCAAAGAATCCTTCCTCCTCCTGCACTGGAACTTTCACATCCTCTGCTATTTTCCTCAGTGCTTTTTCTTCTGTACTGGAGAGTTTTTCTGGAATATCCACCACAATATGAATGAGGTGATCCCCCACGGAAGAGCTGTTTACCTTTGGCATTCCTTTGTTTTTCAGGCGAAGAATTTTTCCATTTGGGGTTCCCCCGGGGATTCGGATTTTTTCCTCCCCATGGACTGTTTTTATGCTTATTTCCGCCCCTAAAATGGCCTGCAAATAATGGAGATGAAGAGTGGTATGGATATCATCTCCTTCTCTCGTAAATTCCCGAGACTGCCCTACATGAACCCGAATCAGGAGATCACCGGCAGGAGTCCCATTTTCTCCCACCGCTCCTTTGCCAGAAATTCTTAGCAGCGCTTCGTGAAAAACTCCGGCAGGAATATTAACCGTAATATTTTTTTTCATCCGTTTGCGTCCGGATCCTCCACAGGCACTGCAGGGCTTTTCGGGGATTTGCCCTTCTCCATTACAATCAGAACATACGGCAGAAGTTTGGATAATTCCAAAAGGGGTTCTTTGCCTTTTCGTTACCCCCCCTGTTCCATGGCAAGTGGCACACGATCGGTATGCAGATCCCTTTTCTATTCCATGGCCGCTACATTTCTCACAGGTTTCAAAGGTCTCCACTTCTATTTCTTTTTTTACCCCCGTCACGCTTTCTCCAAAAGAAATAGTCACATAGGTCTGAATATCTTCTCCTCGTTGAGGACGACTTTTCCGTCTGCTTCCGCCTCCAAATTGCCCTCCGCCACCAAAAAAACTTTCAAAAATATCGTCAAAACCGCCAGCTCCTCCCCCAAAGCCACTAAAGCCTTCAAATCCTCCTCCAAAACCACCACCAAAACCTTCTCCTGAGCCTCCAACGCTTCCAAATTGGTCGTACTGTGTCCGTTTTTTGGGATCAGAGAGCACTTCATACGCCTGCTGAATTTCCTTAAATTTCTCCGTAGCGTCGGCATCTTTGTTTACATCTGGATGGTATTTGGCAGCAAGCTTTCGGTATGCGCGTTTAATCTCCATTTCTGGAGCTCCTTTTTCCAAACCGAGTACTTCATAGAGGTCTTTCATAGACAAAAAATCAAAAATGAGCGATGAGCATTATAGAGCGCGGGGATGGAGAAAGCAAAAGGGAAAAAAGCCCAATTGGTCTTTTATAAAGCGGAGCAGTATACTTTTTGCGTATTTTTAAAGAATAGTATGGACATGGCAATTGTATTTTTATCCGCATTGGGAATTTCACTGCTCCTCAATATTCTCCTGAAGAAACTGCATATTGAGGTTATTTTAGGATATATTTTTACGGGAGTCATGATTGCCAGCATTTTTCAATTTCAGTATGAGGGGAGTCAAGGAAAGTCACTCCAAACCTTTGCCGAACTCGGAATTGCACTCCTCATGTTTACTATTGGGCTCGAGTTTTCTGGAGACAAAATTCATGACATGCGCAAAGAAGTGTTGGTATATGGGAGCGCACAGGTGCTGCTTACCGCTGCTCTTTTTTTTGGGATAGCCTTTTGGGGATTTGGCATTGAACCGCTTTCTTCTCTTATTATTGGGTTTGGATTTTCGTTTTCTTCCACAGCTATTGTGCTCAAACTCCTCAACAGCAACAAATCCCTCCATAAAATGTACGGAAAAAATTCGCTGGGGATTCTCCTGTTCCAAGACATTGCCGTTATCCCGTTAATGGTAATGATTCCGTTATTAGGAGACCCAGGAGTAATGGGCTGGAGCGTTATTTGGAACACCGGGCTGAACATTCTGGCGCTTTCGTTCCTCTTTTTTGTAGGGGGAAAATACCTCATCACTCCATTGTTTCGGATGGTAACGGAAACCAAATCGGACGAAATTTTTGTAGCGGCGGTTATTTTTCTCGTTTTGGGATCGGCAGAACTCGCCCATTTTTTTGAATTTTCCTATTCTTTGGGGGCGTTTATTGCCGGACTCATTCTCTCTAAAACCCCTTTTAAATACCAAATTGAAGCAGACCTTATCCCTTTTCGGGACCTCCTCCTGGGAATTTTTTTCCTCACCGTTGGGATGCAGCTTTCCATTTCGTCTCTGGTAGAAAATATTGGAACGGTTCTCCTTCTCCTTACCGGCGTTATTTTTATAAAAATCCTCGTTGTTTTTTGCATTATTCGGGTCGAGTACCGGCATCAAATATCAGTAAAAACGGCTATTACTCTGGCGCAGGTGGGAGAATTCTCGTTCGTCGTTTTTCAACTCGCCCAAGAGCACAACCTTTTTGTAGACGAAAAAATAGGATCTCTTCTCCTGAGTGTTATTGTTCTCTCCATGCTGGTAACTCCCATTATTTTTCAAAATCTCCAAGGAATTGCCAATTTTGGATTCCCACATGAAGAGGATTTAGATATTGCCCTCAAAAACATACTCCTAAAAAACCATATTATTGTTTGTGGCTACGGAGCTCTGGGGCAAAATATTATTGGAGAATTAGAAAAGCAAAAAATCCGCTATGTTGGCCTTGAAAAAGACCATACTCTGGTGCAACTCGCACATAAAAATAACCACCAAGTCGTAATGGGGAATTCCGCACAAAAAAATATTCTCAAAAAATTAGGAATAGAAGAGGCTCGCATTGTAATTATCGCTATTCCGAATGAAGAAAAAATGATGCGTATTCTCCACACCATCCGATCTCTTTCTCTTACTGTTCCTGTTATTGCTCGGGCACTTAAACCCCACCAAAGAGCATTTTTAGAAGAAATGGGAAATGTACACATTATTGATGAGTTGCGGGAGAGCACCGATTCGGTTCTCAGGTTTTTACGAAATCCCCCTACGGCGCATCAGGGGCTGTAAAGAATAAGCTCTTTCTCCTTGCTAAAGGTATGGAATGAGCGGAGGGTTAAGGGGGTATCAGAAAAAAACCTTTTATCCCCTTCTTATGAAAATTTTAAAAAACCTTTTGGTGGGTGTTTTTGCTGTTACCATCGGACTGAGTATTTCCCATTTTTCAGAAGTGTTTGCAGCACCTCCATCCGTCGGGATAGCCAGTACCTATAGTGTTCTCAGTAGTACTTATACCAACACAGCGGTCGGCACCACCCTTAATGGAGACATGGGATATACCACCGGACCGGCTTTTATTCCCACTATAAATGGCGCAACGCACATAGGAGATGGGGTGTATAATCAAGCGGGAACAGATCAAGGAAGTTCATTATCAGCACTCTCTCTTCAGGGATGTACCTTTAGTTTTGCGGCGGGCGCAATAGATTTATCAAGCGATACGACTCATGGACCCATTGGAGTATATACTCCAGGGGTATATTGCAGTGTGGGAGCCATGAATATTGGAGGACCGATTACTTTTAATGGATCTGGAGCTTACCTTTTTAGAAGCCTTGGAGCCCTCACTTCCACCGTAGGATCCAGTATTTCCATTTTAGGAGGAGCTTCAGAATGTGATATTTTTTGGACTCCTACTCAAGCCGCAACACTGGCTGCCAATACCGTTTTTAAAGGCAGTATTATTGCTCCAGCCGGAATTACTATAGGCGCCAATACGACTTGGATCGGAAGGGCTTTGGCATTTGGAGGAACCGTTACCACCGACGCAAATACCATTACGGTTCCTACTTGTACCCTGGCAGCACCCACTCTGCGAGTCATAAAAATCGTCATCAATAATAACGGCGGAACAAAAACCGTGAATGATTTTCCGCTCTTTGTAAATGGAGTTGCCGTTATTTCTGGTGCAATAACCTCTTTCCCGGCGAGTGTTACTCCCTACGCCGTTACCGAACCCACCAATGCACAATACACGCAGACATTTTCTGGAGATTGTAATGTCAGTGGGAATGTCACCCTTTCATCTGGAAATATAAAAACCTGCACCATTACTAATGATGATATTCCCGTTTCATCTCCTGGAGGCGGTGGTGGTGGAGTAATGGGAGGAGGAAACGGGGTGAGTTTCCCAACGATCACTCCCACTGCTACGCCCACTCCCAGTGCTACACCCATTGCTACTCCGATCCCTATTGTCTCCAGTCCTACACCTATTACTTCTCCATCCCCCACTGCAACGCCTTTTTCTTCTCCCTCTCCTACACCACTTGTTCCCAGTGTGGTCACTCCCGATCCTACCCCTACGCCTTCTCCCACCCCTGTTCCCCAATTCCCCAACGCGGGAATTCCCCCACAGGAAGACAACACTTTTTGGAATAGCACCCTCTTCGCCAGCCTTCTTTTCCTTTTCTTTACTTTCGGAATGGTGACCTTTATGAAACGAACTCCTCTTGTTCTTTAACCCTTATTTTATGTTCCTGAATATTGCGTATGTCCTCATTATTTTCTGGATTATCGGCTTCATAGCATTCCCTCTCATCGGGTGGTTCATCCACATCCTTCTGGTTCTGGCGGTTATTTCTATTCTCATTCGAATTATACAGGGCAAATAAATGAGACCTTTTGAAACTCTATGCATCAAAAAATGGTATTCCGATGGCTCCCGATCATTACTTCTGGAGCCTTTTTTGCTTTTATCCCCGTCTTTTTTTTCATTTTTCCCCAACATCTTTCTTCTGAAAATCCACTAGAGAATCTTCCAAACGCCATTCAAACACTCAAGAATGCTTCTGCGGCAGAGACTCCCGAAGACTCATCACCAAAAATTACAACCCCTCAGAAAAAGAATTTAGAACCTCAAATCCGGTTAAAAATCCCCAAAATACAAATAGATACGGTTTTGGAAAGCGTAGGACTGACCGACACGGGAGCAATGGGCGTCCCACAAAATCCAGCATACGCCGCATGGTTTACCAACGGACCGAGTCCAGGGGAGATAGGGAACGCGGTTATTAGCGGGCATTCAGGAGCGTGGGGCAAACATACCAAAACCGTTTTTAATGATTTATACCAACTCCAAAAAGGTGATCTCGTATACATTACCAATCCCAAAGGAGAAATAATTCCTTTTAAGGTGATGGATAAAAAAAATTATGACCACCATGCAGATGCCTCAGAAGTATTTACCCCCCATGATGCAAAAGCGCACCTCAACCTTATTACCTGTGAGGGGGTTTGGGACCCTGTTTCGCAAAGCTATCCACAACGATTGGTAATATTTACCGAGAGAAAATAAGAATCTATACCTCTTCAGGAAAATCTGGAAAAGCCCCCTTGTAAGAGGGGGGAGGGGGTGAAAGAGCGAGTAAAAGATCACCTCTAAAAATATTAAAAAAAACTTCTGCAGACTTTCTTTAAACCTCCGAAGGTTCTTCCATTGGAACCTCAAAGAGTAAATATTGCGAGTTCTTTTGGGCAAAAATATGAACCGTTCCTGTTTCGGTAATTCCCAGGGCATCACGGCTCTCTAAAACATTTCCCTCCACGCTTATTTTTCCCTCCACTACAAAAATATAAATCCCATTTTGTACAGGATTTTTAAGCGCATACATTTCCGTTTTTCCGTCTGAAAGAAATCCACGGTATAAAAACGCATTCTGATGAATAAAAAGCGAATTTTCCCGTCCATCTGACGATACGAGAAGTTTCAAACCATCTTCTTCCGGTATCTCCAAAGATTTTTGGGCATAGCGAGGAACAACATTTTGCACTTGAGGATAGATCCAAATTTGAAAAAGTTTCAGCTCTTCGTTGGAGGAATGGTTATACTCGGAGTGCACTATCCCTGTTCCGGCAGACATGACCTGAATATCACCCGCGGGGACGGTTTGGGTATTTCCCATGCTGTCTTTATGGCTTACCGCTCCTTTTTCTACGATGGTAATAATTTCCATATTCCGATGCGGGTGCATACCAAATCCAGATTGAGGCGCAATAACATCATCATTTATCACCCGTAATGCACCAAAACCCATAAGATTTGGATTATACCAATCGGCAAAGCTAAAACTAAAGCGAGAAGAAAGCCATCCGTGTTCCGCTTTCCCGCGGGCATCCGCTTTATAAAGGGTAAATAAGGGGTCTGCCGATGCGGAATGAGAAGCGATCATGGAGAAATACTAAAAAACAATTATTTTCCCACCGTTTGCCCCAATAAAATCCAGATTCCTATTCCCCCCACAAGGGTTTTGGCATGGGGATACCCTGCAGAAACAAGGGCATCGCAGACGCGTTCAGCTCTTCCTCCGCTGTGGCAAATAAGGATTATTTCACTTTCTGGCTGTATCCCAAGAGTTTTCAGGGACTCATGGGAAATATTCCCCATAGGAAGAGATAAACTCCCGGGAATAATTCCCGTGTCTTCCAATTCATACGGCTCGCGAATATCCAGAAGTATCAGAGGTTCGGAAAGCCGTATTTTTTCTAAAAGTTCAGGAACAGAGATTTCAAAAGAAGGCATAAAGGAGGAAATATTATAGCGAACAGAGAGTACCTTTTTTCGAGCAAAATCGAAATGGACAGACATAATAAAGAAAATGATTGCTATTATTGCGCAAACGCCGGAGGATAAACATTGCTGAATATAATACACCGTGAACCCCTCTCTGAATAGCTCATAATGAAGCGCTCTTTTTAATAATAAGATGTTTATACCGTTCAAAAGAATATTTTCGGGTCTCCTGTTGTTTTTTATATTCGTTCCAGGGTTTGCATCTGCGCACCAACCGCGAATAGTTGAAGACCATCACATAGAAGTTCCAAATCCTGAAATATCAAAAGCATATTACGGGCAATTAACAGGTACCCCAGATATATACACCATACACACCAGTACCCCGTTCAATTTGTATGTTAATATTTTAACCCCCGATATTGCCGGTCAAAAGCAAGATGTCTCAGCGACTATTACAAAAAATGGGGAGCCGCTTGCAATACTGGATGGACCACCGTTTATATGGGAAAAAATGTTTGAGCCGTTTGGATATGATACATACTGGAAAGGTCCGGAGTATAAAGCAAGGGTAGAAGCAGGAATATATGATATTACAGTTACCAGTCGCAACAATAACAGCAAGTATTCGCTTGCTATTGGAGAGGCCGAGAATTTTGATTTTCAAGAAATCATGAATGCTCTCACACTTGTTCCCCAACTAAAGAGCAACTTCTTTAACGAATCCCCTATAAATTTTATACTTTCTCCTTTTGGATGGGGGATAATTCTCATTCTCTATCTCCTCGCAGGAATTTTTGGACTCCTCTCTCGTTTTGTGCTCCAACGGTTTACAAAAAACTCAGCACGGGGAATAAGTAAAAATATAGGGACCAAGGATCGGGTCATTCGGCTTATTATTGGTGTAATACTCCTTTTGTGGGCTATAACCACCACCTGGAGTTTGGTTCTTATCTTCCTCTCTGGGTTTGCTTTTTTTGAAGCCATGTTTTCTTGGTGTGGGTTTTACGCAGCATTAGGGAAAAACTCTTGTTCTTGCGCTGAAGCACATAACAGCGGGGCATGACCCGCTGTTAGTGGAGGGGTAGAAAAAAATGAGAACGGCGAAACAAAAGGGCGCGACGGATGAGTCGTGCCCAACTGGGAGTCTTTAATAATGAAAATCTTTTTTTGGAGGAGAAGAGATGATCATAACTCCATTAGTACAAGTACTTACAACTGAGCATTCCATAGCATTCAGGATCTCTATTATCTGCCCCCTATTTATCACCAGTAACCCCTGTTATATTGAATAAATTGTTAGAAAAACCAGAATACACCTCAACCAAAATTCCAACTGCTTCCAACTGACTTTTTATTGTGAGACATTGATCTTTTATTGCTCTGTCTACAGGGAGAGCTTCCGGAGCGGCAGCTCCTTCTTCATGACGACCCATCTTATCAAAAACCAGTTTTAAATCTAAGTATTCCATAGAAATGGGGGAAGAGAAACAAGTCAAAACTTTCGCTTTCTTTCTTTCTTCTGTCAAGTTTTTTTGAGATACTGAGGATGATTTTTTGCATCTCATGGACCGTGACCTGATTGCCCAAATTCTGGAGCTGAAAAAACAAAAAAATGCCATTATTTTGGCGCATAATTATATGCGTCCGGAAATTTTTGAGGTCGCCGACGCTGTAGGAGACTCGTTTGAGCTCTCCAAAGCCGCGCAAGAAATGGAATGCGATATTATCGTTTTTGCCGGCGTACACTTTATGGCGGAATCGGCAAAACTGCTCAATCCCAGCAAAAAAGTTCTCATTCCGTCCCTTGCAGCGGGGTGTTTTATGGCGGACACCATTACCGCCGAAGGCTTAAAACGCCTCAAGGCCAAATATCCCCATGCTCCGGTAGTGGTGTATATGAACACTTCTGCCGAAGTAAAAGCACTTTCTACCTCCACCTGCACCTCTTCTAATGCCGTAAAAATTGTGGACAGTTTTGCGGAAGATACCATTATTTTTGCGCCCGATAAGCACCTCTGTGAATTTGTGCAAGACCGGACCAAAAAAACACTTATCCCATGGGCGGGGTTTTGCCATGTGCATACCCAGCTTTCACCCGCAATGCTGCAGAGAATGAAGGAAAAATATCCACAAGGTGCTGTTCTTTTGCATCCGGAATCACCCAAACGGCTTTTTAGCTTGGCAGACCATATTTGTGGAACAGGAGGAATGAGCAAATACATTGCCGAACACCCCGAAATTCACACTTTTCTTATTGGAACCGAAGAAGGCATGGTAGGAAGACTGAAACGCGATTTTCCCGATCGGGAGTTTGTGGCGCTTATGGGTACCTGCATTAACATGAAGCAAATCACCTTGGAAAATATCGCCAGATCTCTGGAACACGAAAAATACGAAATCACCGTTCAAGAAAATATTTTTGACGCTGCTCAAAAATCACTTTTGGAAATGATGGAACGGGGGATCTGAAGCCTTGAGAATGAATTTTTTGTCAAATCGTTCCTTTTTCGCTACCATCCCACACGCGCAAAAACTGCGCTTATTGGTCCCCTTTCTCCTTTTTTATGCTCCGTACCCATACCTGTAATTGCCTTAAAAAAACTCATGAAGGGGAAAAAGTAACCCTTACCGGATGGGTACACCACCGCCGTGACCACGGAGGAATTATTTTTATCGATCTTCGGGACCGCTACGGACTAACCCAAATTGTGTTTGACCCGGAAGTAAACGCTTCGGCGCATTCCAAAGCAGAACATATCCGCAGTGAGTGGGTTTTACAAATTACCGGAACGGTGAGTCTGAGAGGTGAAGGACTCGAAAATCCAAACCTGGAAACGGGGCAAATTGAAGTTTTTGTGGACGATCTCACGATTTTAAACGAAGCAAAAACGCCGCCTTTTGAAATTGATTCGGCAATAGATGTTCGGGAAGATTTGCGTTTGGAATACCGATATTTGGATCTCCGACGAAAAAAAATGCAGAAAAACATGAAGCTGAGAAATGATATGATCCATCTCATTCGGAATTTTTACCACCACCACGACTTTTTAGAAATTGAAACGCCCATTATGGTTAAGGGAACGCCGGAAGGATCACGGGAATACCTCGTTCCGTCTCGACTTCACCGGGGGCAATTTTATGTTTTGCCCCAAAGCCCCCAACAGCTTAAACAGCTCTGCATGGTGGGAGGTCTAGACCGGTATTTTCAAATTGCACGGTGTTTTAGAGATGAGGATCTCAGGGGGGACCGCCAGCCAGAGTTTACGCAGCTAGACTTGGAAATGAGTTTTGTAGAGCAAGAAGATGTGATGACGGTTATTGAAGATATGCTCCATGACTTAACCGCGGAGTGTGCGCCACAAAAAGAGTGGAAAAAATATTTGGTAAATGGGCGATTCCCACGCATTACTTGGCAAGAAGCCATGGAAAAATATGGTTCCGACAAGCCTGATTTGCGATTTGGCATGGAATTTGTAAATCTGAGTGCAGAAGCAAAAACTTCAGGATTTTCTATTTTTGAAAAATCAGAACACCTCTTTGCATTAAAAGTCCCCAAAGCATACGGAGAGCTTTCTCGAAAAGATATTGAGGATCTCACGCGTTTAGCGCAGCAACACGGCGCAGGAGGTTTGGCATGGGTACGAACAGGAGAAGATTCTGGTCCGGTAGCAAAAAACGGCACGCCAGAGTTTTTACAAGCGGTAACACAAAAAACGGAGGCGAAAGAAGGCGACCTTATCTTTTTTGGTGCGGGAGAATTTGTAAAAGCCGTAGAACCGCTTGGAGCAGTACGGTCCGATATTGGGAAACGGTTTGGACTGAAAAATCCGAATGAATTTTCGTTTGCGTGGGTGGTAGATTTCCCATTGTTTGAGCGAAAAGACGATGGAACGCTGCAAGCGGCACACCATCCGTTTACCCGTCCCAATGACGAAGATTTGCATCTTCTGGAATCTGACCCGATGAAAGTACGGGCGTATGCGTATGATGTGGTGATGAACGGAGTGGAACTGGGCGGAGGATCGATAAGAATCCATGATTCAGAGCTCCAAAAAACCATGTTTGCCGTTTTAGGTCTTACTCCAGCAGAAACAGAAGCAAAGTTTGGACATATTATTAAGGCTTTCCAGTATGGGTGTCCTCCGCATGGAGGATGTGCACTGGGAATTGACCGCTTGGCAATGCTATGGGCAGATGAAAACACTATTCGCGAAGTCATTGCTTTTCCAAAAGACCAAAACGCTCGAGATCTCATGCTTCGGTCTCCGGCGCCAATGCCAGAAAAAGAGCTGAGGGAACAGAATATTTGCGTGTTACCGGAAGAGGAATAGCCCAAGCGACCCCAAGGGTCCTCGAATGCTGGTGAAATCAAGAAAAATGAAAAAATATCATAATGGCTATGGGTCTGGGACCATTGGGGTCAAAAGGATACCAAATCTTGCCAATTGTTTTTCTTAAAACTGTTCCCTCGTTCGCACGATTCTCTTAAACAAGACCTCCATAAAGAGCCAAATGAAAAAGACTTGGCTAAAAAATAGGAAAAACGCTATAATTAAGCCTTTTGGTACCAAATATATTTTTTTCTCTACAAGAGAAATTTCTTGACAATCCCAAAAGAAATCGCCAAAGTAGCGCTCTCTTTTTTCTATAGAAATGAAATGGCTTCCAAAATTTCTAGCGCCTAAGGATCCGTCGTTTGTGGATACTCATGCTGCTGGAGGTCCTCAAAAAAGGTTACCAGAGGGTATTAAACCAGAGACTCCTATGAAAGAGGTTTTGGATGGACTTTCTTATTCGAGCAGGGAAGAATTGATCGGGATATTAACAAAAGCGAATATTCCACTACACATTGAAATGCATCAGGAATTGCTAGCTAAAAAAGAAGGACTCCTGTCTAGGATAGGAGGAGACAATGAACTATTAACAGTCTCTAAAAATTTATTAAAATTTAAAGATGCTCAACTTGCCCGGTTAAAAAAACAAGAAGAGGAAATACGGACACTGGTAAAAGCAAAGCGCGATCCTATTTTAAAAGAATTTTTAAATCAGCCTCCTATTAAAAAAATGATACAGGAGATAAATACTATTAAAAATAATACCTAAGTTTCAATTCGAAGTGCAACAGGGGAAACAATAGAGAGCGAACATAA
>JBAXIU010000021.1:0-22966 GCA_037138215.1 Candidatus Peregrinibacteria bacterium
GGTATCCGTATCCTGGGGGAGGTGGAGGGTATGCACCTGGTTGGGGGGCATATCCGTATCCTGGGGGAGGAGTTTGTGCTCCTGGTTGCGCTGGATTTTGTCCTCCTGGTGCTCCGTAGTTTCCTCCTTGTTGAGGAGGTGTATATGATCCAGGAGCAGGGTAACCTCCAGATCCTGGAGGTGGGGGAGGGGTTCCTCCTCCGGCAGGTGGTGGTGTGGGCATGGTCATAAATTTTTGTGATAAAAAGTCAGGGTATGGTACCAAATTTTTTGCCTTTTCGCAAGAAAAATTTTCGAGTTCTTAAAATCTCTTTTAGCTTACCGCGAAAAAAGGAGGACTGGCAGTTTTTTGGTCATAGTATATTTCAGCCATAATTTCTCTGGCAGTAATGGCGTTCTCTTTCTCGTGGAGTACATCACTAGGCCATAAAAATTGTAATAACTGGTGGGTAATTCCTTTTGTACGGGTTTGAAATTTACAGAGAGAGAACATACTCATTTTTCGGATAAGTCGCTTCTCTTGGGCCATAATGCGGATTACTTTTATAATACGAAAGAGATTTAAGTTCACTTTGGCAATAATAGATTTGAGCATATGCGCAAAGAGTTGAATGCGTTCGCTGGAGAGCTCAATCATATCAGATACGGTAAATTTTCCCGATAAAAACGAAATATTCGTCTCTATTTCTTCTGAAGCAATATCTCCAGAAAATGCGCCTCCAATACGGGCTTGGAGTGCAATACTTCCTAGTTCTGGTCTTTTTAAAATTTCACATTCCACATTTTTTAGGAGTGTTTGTACTTCTGGCATATCCGAAAAAAGGCTTTGGCTCTCCATTAAAAATAAGTGGAGGGAGTCAATCCTTTGGATTTTTTGCACCGCCTGGAGTTCTAGAAGCGTTCTTTTCATAAGACAGTGTGAGTAAAAAAATATTCCCACCATTGTACGGGAAAACCAAGAAAAAACAAAATTCTTTTTGACATTTTTTTTACTTTCCAGGAGAATGCGCTTTGCTTTCTTATTTTTGTATGGCTGTTTGGGCACTAAAACGCGACAACGAAACGAACGAAAAACTTATTAAGCGCTGGAAACGCCAGGTAAACAACGCGCGCATAATGCAAAAAATTCGTGATGAACGATACCAAAAAGGAGATCCTTCTAAAAGGGTTGTTCGTATTGCCGCTATTAAACGCAGCGGATTTCAAGAAAAACGCCGAAAAGAGCAGTTTTATGCATAAGTTTTATTTCATCGATTTTTTAAAAGGGATTCGGTACTATGGTATCAAATCCCTTTTTTGTCATATATGACCGATATTTCTCTTTCTCCCTTTATTCCGGCAGATTTTGCAAAAACCCCATTTCTTCTTCTCTATTTTTACCCCAAAGACAACACGCCAGGATGCACGCTGGAGGCAAAAGATTTTTCGTGTTTGCGCGAGAAATTTTTAGGAAAAGGGATAACCGTGGTGGGCGTTTCACCAGATTCTCCTGCTTCTCATGAAAAATTTACTATGGCGCAAGATCTGACTATTTCGCTTATTTCAGACCCAGATCACACCTTGGCAGAAAAATTTGGTGCGTATGGCGAAAAAAAGAACTACGGAAAAACATATTTTGGAATTATCCGCTCCACTTTTCTCCTAGATACCAGAACCGGAAAAATTTTAAAGGAATGGCGCAATGTAAAAGCCGCAGGCCACGCAGAGCGGGTTTTAGGGGAATGTGAGAACTAGAAATATACATAAAGGATCGTACTTTGTCCCCCCTTCTCCCTTGTGAAGCCCCTTTTTTTCGGGCACAGTTTTGATGGTTTTTGTGATTGCAAATCTATGAAAAAAATCCTCCTCATTGATGTTTCCCACCTTTTTTTTCGTGCATTTTACGCATTTCCGCGTGGGTTAACCGACAAAAACGGGCGCCCAATAAATGCGGTGTTTGGCGTCGCTCAAATGCTATTTACTCTGTTTGAGAACGAAAAACCGGACTACATTTTTGGCGGAAAAGATTTAAAAGAAAAAACCAAACGCGCAGAACTCCACAGTGATTATAAAGCTCATCGTCCTGCGCTTGACCCAGAACTAGCAGAGCAAATTCCTCGCGTGCATGACCTATTTCAGGCGTTTGGGATTCCTGTTTTTTGTGAGGAAGGATACGAAGCCGATGATATTTTGGCGAGTATGGCAGAACGAATGCGCGGAAAACGGGAATACGAAGTGGAAGTATACACAGGTGACCAAGACGCGCTCCAACTCATTGATCAAAATGTTTGGGTTTTAAAGCCGGATCCGAAAGAAAATCTTCGGGTTACGCGGGAATCGCTGTTTGCCAAAAAACAAATTTTCCCCGAAGAAATTGTTGATTTTAAAGGACTTTCTGGGGATCCTTCGGATAATTTAAAGGGTGTAGAAGGCATTGGAGAAAAAGGTGCAGTAAGCCTTATTCGTCAGTACGGAAAATTAGAAAGCATTTTTACTGCGCTAGACGAAGGCGCCATAACGGGGGCTATTGCCAAACGACTAGATGCGGGGCGAGAAATAGCGTTTTTTACCCGAGAAATGGCAACTCTTCACCGCAATCTGGCTCTTTCAAATTTTGATCTCGAAAAAGGCCTCCTTCATGATTTTAATCGTGATCATTTGCAAACGGTTTTTCAGGAAATAGGTTCCCAGACGCTGTTAAAACGGATGGAATTTTGGAGTCCTTCCCCGTCCACCATTTCTCCGGTATCTTCCTCGTTTATTCCCCCTGCTGTAAAACCGGAAAAAGAAGAAAAAGGGGGTGAACAGATGGCAATGTTTTAATTTTTCTATGCCTGCTCTTTCTTTTTCTGCCGTTTCTAAGTATTTTGGTGATTTTTCTGCCCTCAAAAGCGTCAGCTTTTCTGTAGAAAAAGGTGAGTTTTTTGCACTTTTGGGCTCCAATGGAGCGGGAAAAACAACCCTCATTCATTGTCTTTCGGGAATGCTCCAGCGCACAGGAGGAGAAATACTGGTATTTGGAAAAGACCCAGAAAAAGAAAGCGAAACGACCAAAAAACAAATTGGTGTGGTAGAGCAAGAAGTGGGGTTTGATCCCTTTCTTTCCCCATTAGAAACCCTGCGCACGGTACGGGGTTTTTTTGGAATGCCAGCAGATGAGCCCTATCTCGAATGGATTTTAGAAAGGCTGGGGCTCTTAGAAAAACGCCATGTGCGAGGGCGCTACCTCTCGGGAGGGATGAAACGGAGACTGATGATTGCCAAAGCTCTTTCTCATGAACCAGAAATTCTTATTCTTGACGAGCCCACAGCTGGTGTAGATATTGAGCTTCGTCAAAATTTATGGGCATTTTTACAAGAACTCCGGAAGGAAAAAGGAATTACAATCCTCCTTACTACCCATTATTTAGAAGAAGCCGAAGCGCTTGCCGACAGGATTGCTATTATTCGGGATGGAGGAATTGCCGTTTGTGAAGAAAAATCTGTTTTACTGGCGCGACGAAAACGAATTTTAGAGGTCACTCATGAGGATGGGACAGTAGAACTTCTCACTCTCAATCACGGCGAAAATATGGCGCAAAAAATTGCCCAATTCCTTCAGCATACACCCAATATCCAGGATATTCATATTCGCGAACCACGGCTGGAAGAAGTATTTTTAGAAATAACCTCATCCTTATGAACATCATCCGCCTCTCCACCCTCGTAAAAAAAGAAACCCTCCGGTTTTTTAAAGTTTGGACCCAAACCATTTTGTCGCCCGTTATGGTGGCAATCCTATATTTTGCGGTTTTTGGAGGAGCTCTTTCTTCTCGCATTACGGAAATTTCTGGCATTTCATATCTCGCCTTTATTGTTCCCGGATTGATGATGCTCCAATCCACCAATAACGCCTTTCAAAACCCTTCCAGTTCCCTCACGATTTCTAAATATCACGGGACCATTGCGGACTTGATGACCGCGCCATTAAGCGCATTAGAAAAAGCATTGGGTTATATTTTAGGAGGAGTCGTTCGGGGGATCCTCGTTGCGATTGCAATTCTTATAACGGCTTTTCCCTTTGTAGACCATATTTTCCCGATTCATCCCTTTTGGGCACTCTTTTTTTTGGTGCTTGCCAATGCGTCTTTTGCTGCCTTGGGAACCATTGTGGGGCTGTGGGCAAAAACTTTTGACCATACTGCGGGAATTTCTACTTTTCTCATTACCCCCATGGGGTTTTTAGGAGGAGTGTTCTATTCGGTTACAATGCTTCCTCCTCTGGCACAAACACTTTCGCTCTGGAATCCATTTCTTTATTTTGTAGATGCGCTTCGCTGGGCGTTTTTTAACACGGGGGATATTCCCATTTTCATCGACGGTTTGGTCTTGGGCGGAGTTACTCTCTTTTTATGCCTTTTAACCATTTTTTTGTTTGCAAAGAATTGGAAATTGCAGGAGTAAAGTGCTACCGTCTTTTTAGATTTTTTTGCTTTTTATGGTTACCAACTCCACAACAGGAACCACTGCCGGAACGCAAAGTTCCTATCTTATTCCTACGGTTATAGACAAAACGCCACAAGGAGAACGAGCGTATGATATTTATTCTCGGCTGCTCGAAGACCGGATTATATTTTTGGGATCTGCCATTGATGCCGATGTGGCAAACACGGTTATTGCGCAGCTCCTTTTTCTCCAAAAACAAGACGCCAAAAAAGATATTACCCTCTATGTGAACTCTCCAGGGGGTCATGTGAGTGCCGGTCTCGCCATTTACGATACGATGCAATATATTTCCTGTGATGTGGTAACGGTGTGTATTGGGCTGGCAGCCAGTATGGGGTCGGTTATTCTTGCGGGAGGAGCAAAGGGAAAACGCCTTTCTTTACCCCATTCCGAAATAATGATTCACCAGCCTTTGGGCGGAGCAGAAGGACAAGCGACGGATATTAAAATTGCAGCTAAACATATCGAAAGAACCGGAAACACCCTCTATTCCATTTTAGCGAAGCACACCGGTCAAGATATAAAAACCATAGAAGCGGACTGCGATCGAGATAATTTTATGACCGCGGAAGAAGCAAAAGCCTACGGGCTCATTGATAAAATTGTGGAATAGGCTTTTAAAAGCCCCCCTTGTAAGGGGGGGGTAAAGTTTTCAAGAAAAAATACCAAAAAACACCTTGTGCTGGGCTGACTCTCACGAGTCCGCCCTTTTTTTCTTGTTTCCTCATTCCCACACACCAAAAACAAAATTCAACTCTGGAGAGTTGAACCAGCACAGGACAAACATCTTCTAATGTATCCAAATCCTTCTCTAAAACCAATTCTTTTCGTCTACACTTGAGATTCCAAAGAAAGAATATTTTTGTGGGGTAATGGCGCAAAAACCAACTTTTTCCCCCTTTTTTCTGATTTCAAAAATCCCTTTTCTTCCAAGTCTAAAAGGTCTTTTCGTGCGGTAATGAGAGAAATATTTTGATGCTTTTGGTGTCGGTAAAAATCGGTTTTTTCGGAAGGATGTTTTTGAAAAAACAAAATCAATTCCACCTGCCGAGTATTGAGATTTTTTTCAAAGAATTCTTCTTGTAACGCGCTTTTTTCCTGTATTTTTTGTTCTTGTTCGGCGATATATTCATGGTAAGAAGCTACCGCCCTTTTGAGAATTTTCACCATGTAATCTATGAAGTAGGTGAGATTATTTTCATCATGCTCGGTGTACAAAAAAGCGTTTTCGTATTGGGTTTTAGTCTTTTTTATTTCCGTAGAAATGGGGAGAAATCCAATATTTAAAAAATTTCTTCTCAAAAGGTACCAATAAAAAATTGCTCGCGCCGTTCGCCCGTTCCCATCGCAAAACGGGTGGAGGTATGCAATCCAAAAATGGAGAAAAATGGCTTTGAGAACCGGAGACATAAATTCGTTGTACGGTGCTTCATCATTGGCAAAGGCGACGAGTTTTTCCAATTCTGCGGAAAGAAATGCTTCAGGAGGAGGCGTAAAAATAACCTCTCCCGTTATGTTATTGGTGATACAAATAGCGTCTGCATCTCGCCGAAATCGTCCACTATCCTGTGCGTCTTTTAGCGTTCCCTGGGTTATTATTTCCTGAATTTCTCTTAACAGTTCTTTGCTCATTTTTCGGTTTTTCAGGTGCGATTCTATGAGGCAAATGGCTTCATAATTTTTAGAAATCATTTTCTCTCCTGTTGTTTTGGGCGTTCGTTTTTCCCGGATCATTTGTTGTGCCGCTTTTCTGGTGGTGTTGGCACCTTCTATTTGGCTGGATGCAATAGATTCTTCTTCGATTCCTCTCAAAAGTCTTTTTCGTATTGCCTCGGCAGAATCTTTTGAAACCGATGTGACCGAAGGTTTTTCTGCAAATTCTCGAGCAAATTCATAAAAAAATTCGTCAAAGCGCGTTAATTTTTCGTATTCAAACTTTGACCCATTAGGGAGAGAAATAGGTGTATTTTCGCCTCGTGCAATGCGCGAAATAGTGAGAAGAACAAAAGATTCCTCTGGAGAAAAATTTTGAAAAGGGGGCTTATATTTTACTGTTTCCCATGGGAGGTATGCAGGGCTGTTCATATTTTTTACATACTCCGAATATTCTTCTTTTTTTTGAGGATTATTTTGTTGTAAATCCCATAAATTTATCATTTCATTGAGCGATTTTTTAAGATCTGGCTTGTATTTTTTCTGCATATTTTTTTATAAAACTTATGTATAGTATATAGAAAGTATTTATAAAAGTATACAAAAAATCTTCCCTTTTGATTCTCTCATTTTTCCAGTATCCTCTTTTCGTTTTCTTCTTTTTTTTGTATGCACGATATTGTTTTTTTTGGGATGCAAGGGGCTGGGAAAGGGACACAGGGGAAAATTTTAGCAGAGAAAAAAGGGCTCACGATCTTTGAAACAGGCGCGGAGCTAAGGAGTATTATGGCAGAACCCTCTAACCTCGGGCAAAAAGTAAAAGGTATGGTGGAAAAAGGCGAGCTAGTCACCAATGAAATTGTTATGGAAATTGTAGAGCACTTCTTAAATGCGCACGAAGGGGACAGGATTTTATTTGATGGGATTCCCCGAAGTATTATTCAAAAGGAGACCTTTGATGCCTTGCTACAGAGAAAAGGACGAAGTGTCTTTGGGATTTTCCTTACTATTCCTCGAGAAGAGGCCATTTCCAGAATGCTTTTACGGGGCAGGGCAGACGATACCCCTGAAATTATGGAACGAAGACTAAAAAATTATGATACCGAAACCCTTCCCGTTATTGAAAAATACGAATCAGAAGGGAAAATGGTGCGAGTAGAAGGCATAGGAAGTATTGAAGAGATTCATGAAGGTATTTTGAGTGCTGTAGAGACGAGGCTTATTGCCCAGTAGACCTCTGTTTTTTTATTTTCCGATGCATGAAAAAACCGTAAATTCTGTGGGTTGGTTTGCCTCCATTATGGCTATTGGGATGTATTTCTCATATATTGACCAAATCCTCCTGAATATTTCGGGGCACCCTGGATCGATATTGCTTCCGGTGGTGACGGTTATCAATTGCACGGCATGGACGATTTATGGCTTTTTAAAGCCTCAAAAAGATTATCCGATTATTGTCTGTAATATTCCTGGAATTCTGTTGGGAAGTATTGCCGCTTTTACTGCTCTTTAACTTTTTTCATGGCTTTGATCTTTGATTTTCGCTGGAAGGATGATCTTATTCCGGTATTTCAAACCGTATCCAATGGAAAGTTTGAAGAAGTCCCGGTTTACAAAGACCAGCCGTTATTTTTGAGCGTTGAGAGTGCTCCTCTTATTTGCGTGGGGAGTTTTCAAAATAATACCTATTCCCCGTGCTCTACTAAAACCACAGGCACTAAAAAATGCGAGACTTGTAAACGCATGGAGGACTATTTCCCGTGCCAGTTTTGTAATGGCTTTAATTGCCACCAATTTCGCAACGAAAAAATTGAAAATTGCGACGCTTCTCATATGGTTTATCTCGCACTTTTTACGAAAGATATTGTAAAAGTGGGTGTTTCTCGGCTTACTCGGGGGAAAACCCGGCAGGTGGAGCAAGGTTCTCATTTTACGCGTATTTTTGCAGAAGGTCTTTCGGGTGTTGCGGCGAGAAGAATGGAAAAAATACTCACAGAAATGGGATTCCCGGACAAAATTCCGTCGTCTCAAAAGAAAGATTTTTTATTCCCAGAGATTTCTTTGGAAGAAGGAAAAAGTGTTTTAGAACAAAAGGCGAGAGAGGCTACGGATTTTTTGGCTTCTCATGCCCCGGAATACAAAAAATATATTCTCTCAGAGGAGAAATTTTGGGATCTTCGTCCGGAATATACCGCCGATATTGAGGAACTGCAAAACAGTACGAAGCCGTTCCACTTTTTTTCTCTTGCTCCTGGTGAATCTTTAGGGGGAACGCTTCGCATGGTAAAAGGACCATTTTTCGTGGTAGAAGCGGAAGACGAGAGAGTGGCGCTTTCTGCAAAAGATTTGGTAGGATACTGTGTGTCGTTTTCTCCTTGCGAAAATGGTTTAAAGACCAATGTCGCATTGCAGTCTTCTTTGTTTTAATTTTTATGATTTCCTTCTCCCATATTCAAAAGCAATTTGGTCGGCATCATGTCCTGAATGATGTCAGTTTTGATATTGCGCAGGGCGAATTTTTAGCGCTCATTGGGAAATCCGGAGCTGGAAAATCGACACTTATTCATCTTCTTATTGGCGCAGAAACGCCCGATTCTGGAGATGTGACCGTGCGTGGAAAAAGTATTCCCGCTCTTTCCTCCAAAGATTTACAGTTGTTTCGGCAGAGTATTGGTGTGGTTTTTCAGGATTTTAAACTGTTGAACAAAAAAACCGTTTTTGAAAATGTGGCATTTGCATTAGAGGTGACGGGAGAAAACGCATTTATTGATCAAAAAGTCTCCGAAGCTCTTTTTTTGGTAGGTTTAGAAAATATGAGAGATCGGTTTCCTCCGATGCTTTCGGGGGGAGAAAAACAGCGGGTTGCCATTGCACGGGCCATGGTGCATTCCCCCGTTATTCTCATTGCGGATGAGCCGACGGGGAATTTGGATCCTGAGAATACCATTGCTATTGCGCGGCTTCTGAGAAAACTCAATCTTGAAAACGGAGTGACTGTTTTTCTTACCACGCATGATCCAGCGCTTATTAGCGAAGTGGCGCCACGGATTTTAACCCTGGAAAATGGGAAAATTACGCACGATTTAAAGCCAGGGACAGTATATCCCAATTATTTTGGATAAATCCTTACATTATTTTGCTGTATAAATTTATAATCCTTGTTGGTGCGCGTTTTCTCAAATTCTCTGAAAGAAAAGTGTACACCATGCGTATTACTCATTGTATTTCTCTTTTTTTATGAAAAATCCTCTTTTTTTGGCGGTTCCGGTTTTTTCCCTTTTGCTTTTGTTTTCGGGATGTTCTACTCCTGTGCCCAATGGGGAATCTCCCCAGTCTTCCTCTTCCGCTGAAAGTTTTTCTTTTACTCGTCCTCAAACACCACCAAATGTCAGTGGGACTCTTAAGTCTTTGGTGGGGAATGAAGCCACCATCTCCACGAGAGACATGGCAAATATTCCCGATGATGTGAAAAAACTTATAGAAAGTACGACCGGCAGAGCGATGCCTTCTGGAGGATTTACCGGTGGAATGCCTGGTGGCGCAGGAGGAGGATTTGGAGGTGGACGGGGTCCAGGAGGCATGGCAGGTGGACCGCAGATGAGTGATACGGATCGACAAAAAATGCGAGATGCGATGGCAAAAATTCCTACGAAAGAAACAAAAGTGCTTATTCCCGTGGGAATTCCCATGGCAAAACAGTCTCGCAGTGCCGATGGGAAAGAATCCTTTACGGAAGCATCTTTGGCGGATTTGAAAGTAGGAGGAAATATTACCCTCTGGACGACGGAACAAAATGGAAAAACCATCGCCAATACCGCTATTGTGCGGAGCCGTTCACAATCTTCTTCTCCTGCTGCTTCATGAAATCCCCCATTCTTGCTGATGTATACCGCAATGCCATTGGGTGGAAGAGTTTTTTTTCACCACTCCGTCTTTTTATAGCGTGCATTATTCTTGCGGGAGGATTTTCATATTACTGGTTTTTTGTGCGGGTTAGCGTTTCTCCTTCTTCAGAAATGGCGACTCTTGCGGAGTATACCGTAGGAAAGGGGGATATTACGGTGGCCATTGAATCGGATGGAACGGTAAAAAATGTAGATAATGTGGGACTTTCGTTTGCTATAGGAGGAACGGTTACAAAAGTGCTGCATCGAGAAGGTGAAAAGGTAAAGGCGGGCGAAATAGTGGCAAAATTAGATACTACCTCTCTGGCTCTTGGGCTTCGGAAGGCAGAAATAGCGGTAGAGGTAGCGCGTGCAAATCTCCAACAAAAACAAGAGGGGGCAACCGTGTTGGATATTTTTACCGTGGAAAGAAATCTCGAAACCGCAAAAATATCCCTCCAGCAGGCAAAGATGAATAATGCTCTCAGTCTTATGGACGCTAAAAGCGCCGTTGCTTCGGCAGAGAGAAATCTGAAATACGCTAAGAGTTCGTCTTCTTCCTCCACCGTTGTGACCGACAAAGATTTGATTTCTGCCCAGTTTGATATTGATATTGCTCAAAATAATTTAGATATTGCTGAAAAAAATAAAGCATCTAATACCATCGATACAGAGCAAAAATTAAGCCAGGCGTACGAAAATGCCGATATTGATTCCAGTACGGTGCTGATTGATATTAAAGACGCCCTGAACGAAGGAGAAATGGTGCTGGCGTTGAAAACCAGTGGATATGGGATCTCTAATTTTTCGGGAACAGATCAACGCCTCCGGAGTATTGCGGAAACCGCATATAAAGGATTAGAAGCCGATTTTTTGCAGTATCAAAACCAAAAAGATACAACCAATTCCCAATCTGCCACTTTAGAACGGGTAAAAAATACAAAAATATTGCTTGTTTCTGCCGTTTCTCTCACCGACGCTCTTTTAAAAGGATTTGACGAAACACCGACCAGTTCGTCTCTTTCCACGACTCAGCTGAAAGCGTATAAGGATTCTTTTCTCGCACAAAAAACAAAGTTGGAAAATACCGTTAGTACGCTTACAAAAGCCATTCAGGGTATTGACACGGCGGAATTAAACGCTTCCAAACAAGCTCTCTCTGATGATAATGCGATGCTGAGTGCAAAAAATAAACTCCAAACCGCAAAACAAGCCCTGGAGAAGTTGAATGCTAATACGGGGACCAATTCTTTAAAAAATAATAACCAGGTTTTTGACGCAGAGCAGACCTTGGAGAGTGCGAAGAGAAAATTGGAAAATGCCGAAACCAATGCCGACACCAATGAGAAAACAGCAGAAATAAAAGTGGCCATTGCCGAAGCACAATTAGTCGATAAAAAATCTCCTCCTCGAGCGATTGATACTCTCAGTCTCCAAAAACAGGTAGAAACGGCCGAAATACAGTTGCAAACCGCAAAAGATGATTTAAAAAATGCAGAGCTTATTTCTCCTATTGATGGCGAAGTGATGAGCATGAATGTGGAAGAAGGAGAAACCGTGCGCTCCGATAGTACGACGCCTGCGGCAATTATCCTCAGTGAGAATAATTTTGAGGTTCAGACTTCTCTGGAAGAAGCGGACATTGCGAAGGTGAAAAAAGGGCAAAAAGCATATATTACGGTTGCGGCGTTGGAAGGGGTAAAGTTAGAAGGTGAGGTAACGGCGATTGCCAATACGGCTGTAGTAGCGAATGGAATTGCCACTTATCTCATTACTACTAAAATTACTGGAAAAAATACGGAAGGAATGAAAGAAGGCATGACGGCCTATATTCAATTTATACAATCCGAGACGAAAAATGTGCTGACCATTCCCGTTTCTTCGGTAAAAAACCGAGAAGGAAAACCGATGGTACAAAAAAAGGATGGCAGTTTTGTGGCAGTTTTAACGGGATTTACCGATGGGAAAGTGGTGGAAGTGTTGGGAGGATTGCAGGAGGGAGAGGTGGTGTTGTATAAAAAGTAAAAATGCCCTCTATCATCTCCATGTCTGGCGTTACCAAATCCTATTTTCTCTCCAATGGAGAAGAAATTCCGGTTCTGAAGGGAATTGACCTAGAAATCCAAGAAAACGAATTTATTGCGCTTATGGGGGAAAGTGGAAGTGGGAAATCTACACTCCTCAATCTCCTCGGCTGTTTAAATCCTATAGATGCCGGAACCTATATTTTAGCCGGACAAGACATTACGGAATTGAGGGATGATACCTCTTTGGCAACCATTCGGAACGAAATGATGGGGTTTATTTTTCAGCAGTTCCACCTCATCCAAAAAATGACGGCGCTTAAAAATGTTGCACTCCCTGGTTTTTATCGCGGAATGTCTCAAAAAGAACGGGAAGAGAAAGCAGCACAACTCCTCATGGAAATAGGCCTCCCAGATCGCATGGACCATAAGCCCTCTGAACTTTCGGGAGGGCAACAACAACGGGTTTCCATTGCTCGCGCGCTGATGAACGACCCAGAAATTATTCTGGCAGATGAGCCCACCGGAGCGCTGGACAGTAAAACAGGAATAGAAGTGATGGAGCTTTTTACGGAATTTCGAAAACGAGGGAAAACGATTGTCATGGTGACGCATACGCCCGAAGTGGCAAAGTATGCTGACCGCATTATTTTTCTCAAAGATGGACAGGTGGTGAACCATGATTATCATGCTCTATGAATTTTGAATATTTTTGGATGGCGTTTGACGCTTTGATGGCCAATAAAGTACGGACATTCCTCTCAATGCTGGGGGTTATTATTGGTGTTTCTACCGTTATCGCCGTGGTAGGAATAGGACTTGGCGCACAGGAAAAAATTAGTGAACAGTACAAAAACATGAGCGTGGAATCTCTTCTGGTTATGGGAGGTGGCGGGGGTGGTCCGGCTGGAGGGGGAGGAAGGCAGACTGCCAGTTCTAAATTGAGTGATAAAGATATTGCAGTCGTTCTGGAAAACTCCGGAAATATCCGTTCTGGAACTGCTTCATATAGCGGAAATAGTGAAGTTTCGTTTGGGAAAGTTTCGGAATCAAAATCTGTCGTGGGTATCCAAGATGGATTTTTTACGACCGTAAATCTCCATATATCCCATGGAGAAGCCTTTACGGAAACCCAATACCTCTCACGAGATAAAATTGTGATTCTTGGCGCCACTCTGGCAAAAGATTTATTTGGGACGGAAGTCTCTTCTGCGGTGGGACAAACCATTACCGTTGGCGGGAAAAAATTTCAGGTCGCAGGGATTTTAGCGCAAAACGGCGTCAGTTCCCGTATGGCATCGTATGATGACAGCGCTTTTGTTCCGTATCTCACCGCACAAAAAAGCGTTTTGGGGAGCAAAGGGCGCGTGATGCTCATGTTTTTGGCAAAATCCGTCAGTGTTCTTCCTACGGCAATGGAGGAAGTAACGGCGACTTTACGAGAAAATCATAAACTGAAAAGCACCGCAGAGGACGATTTTCGGATTTTTGACGCCGGAAGTATGGTGGCGTCTGCACAATCTTCCGCACAAACGCTCACTATTCTCCTGACTTCTGTTGCCGCTATTGTGCTGATTGTTTCGGGTATTGGGATTATGAATGTGATGTTTGTGACCGTGGTAGAACGCACCAAAGAAATTGGGATTTTAAAAGCCATTGGCGCCCGGCAGGGGAATATCCTCCTCCAGTTTTTATTGGAAGCTATGATGCTCTCGGTGTTAGGTGGGCTTTTGGGAATCGCGCTCGGAGAATCTGCCATTCCCCTCCTGAACAAGCTAGACGGCTGGTATTTACTCCATTCGACGCAAGGGGTTTTGATTGCCTTTGTATTTTCGGTTTCGGTAGGGATTTTCTTTGGATTTTATCCCGCACTCAAAGCGAGTCGACTTGACCCCGTAGATGCGCTGAGAAGCGAATAAAGGCGATCTTTTTTTGAATTCTTTTCTATCCCTTTTTTTTATGAGCAAACTTCCCCAAATTACGCTCTTGTTTTGGATCATGAAAATTTGTGCCACAACCCTGGGGGAAACCGCGGGAGATTTGTTTTCTATGACGCTTAATATTGGCTATGCCGTCAGTTCCATTTTTCTGGTGAGCATTTTCATCGTAACACTTCTGGCACAGCTGGTTTCCAAAAAATATCATCCGCTGCTCTATTGGACGGTTATTCTCTCCACCAGTACTGCCGGAACCACTATGTCTGACTTTATGGATCGTACCCTTGGGCTGGGTTACGCAATGGGATCACTCCTCTTGCTTTCCCTGTTAATGATTACTCTGGGAATATGGTACCAAACAGAAAAATCCCTTTCGGTAACGGATATTAAAACGCCTCGGGCAGAAATATTTTATTGGATTGCGATTTTGTTCTCTAACACCTTAGGGACGGCATTGGGAGATTTTTTAGCGGATGATTCTGGACTGGGATTTTTGGGTGGAGCACTGCTGATTAGTGGAGTTTTAGGAGTTATTATTTTGGCAAAATACTTCACCAAAGTATTCCCTATTATTCTGTTTTGGCTGGCGTTTGTATTAACGAGACCATTTGGTGCCACTTTTGGAGATCTCCTCACGAAAATGCCGGAAAAAGGAGGATTGGGGTTTGGAACGATTGGCTCTTCTCTCGTGTTGTTCACTATCCTTGCCGTTCTTGTTTTCTATACCATCAGGAAACAGAGTGAACCGAAAAAGGTGCTTGTTTTGGATTAGATTCGGAAAAGCCCTCTTTGTAAGGGGGGTAAATCCAAAGATTTTTCTATAATTTAAAAGATTCTCTCGTTTCCGCTGTAATATCGCCTATCTCGTCCTGTCTTGGCGTCAGCGTTTTTTCAAAAGGAACCAGAAAAGCCTTGTAAATATACGGTCTTTTGAGGGCATCTACTAGAAATATATCGCCATGTTGCGCTTCAAATTCTTCTAAAAATTTTCTGTCGTATATCCAGTTTTGGGCATCGGGATTGGAAAGTTCGGTTTCTATTATAGGACTTAAGAGTTTACGAGTATCCATAATCTGATGACCTATGGATTTTAGTTTTCCTCCTGGTAGTTTTTTGGGGATACGGCGTTCATCACTTCTGGTAACGAGATCAGGATCATTTTTATTTAGGGCTCTTTTATGTCGATCTTCGTTTCCAACACTAGGCTTCCATCCATTTTTTTCTAAAAACCGCATAACACCCGCTTGTCCCACATTAGAAGCTGTAAGATGCTGTGGAGCTTGGGTTTTGTCGGCGTATTCTTGAATACACAGTTCTGCCATTTGTAAGAATTCTGTTCCAATTCCTCCGCCTCTAAATTCTGGTTCTACTACCCGATCAACAAGATCCCAAGTATTATTTTCAGAGGAATGGATAAATCGAAGATTCGCAATAATATTCCCGTTAAGAGAACATCCAAATATGTAAAAATCCTCGTTTTTTTCTTCTGCTTTATCGCTGTACGAAAGGGTTCTTTTTACTTTTCTGAGAGTGATACTCCCACTTCCTTGAGAGGTAGAAAAACTCCCCAAGTTTTTTTCTGGAAATATCCTATTGGAATAGCTTACCATTTTTCCTCCTGTTTCGTCCTCTGCTAAAGGCTCACCTTTCGGAATACTTCTTTCAACTTCTTCATCCGTTATTGTATTGCAAAGAATCCCTTTCGGCTGGATTTCTCGAAAAATTTCCGTAAGTGTTTTTTGTGTTGATGGTGACTCGTATTTATCCTTCATAACAAATGCAAATCTTATTTTGATATTTACTTTTACCCCCCAACTCCCCCTTACAAGGGGGACTTATGGAACACTTTTTACATCCTCTTTTTAAGTGGAGGAGTGAGGACTTTGCTAGATTAAATCGAATCAATCGATGGAGCCACAGTTGCTTCCGGTTTTGGGGTTACTACCGGAACGGGTGACGCCAATGGCGCTAAGGGGTCAGGGGCGGGCGTTCCTGATTCATATTGTTTCAGGACTGCCAATGAAAGGTATTCGAGAGGATTTTGGTACTCGTCTCCTTTGAGCACTTCAAAGTGGAGATGCGCTCCGGTGGTCATGGTTCCGGCTCCTAAAGTTCCCGGAATTCCTCCACTTTTCCCTATTACTTGCCCTTCTCTCACAATATCTCCTGCTGCTACCAAAATTTTTGAAACATGACCATACACGGTCCGCATATTGTTTTTGTGGAGGAGAATAATGTAGGAATAGCCATATCCATTATCGACCACTTTGTACACATAGGCGGGAGCGGGAGCATGAATTTCTGTTCCCTGCGCGGTAGGAATATCTATGGCGTTGTGGTCTTGTCCAAAATGCTTTCGATAGCTGGGATCTTTAAAATAGGCAGAAACCCCTTGTTTTGGTTCTACTGGCCATAAAAAGAGGTTTTGAGAGTCTTCCAACGCAAAGCGTTTTCCCAGTTCTTCTACGCTTACCGGTCCTTCTTCGGCAATAATTTGCTGAATGCGCTCTTTGGAGACAAGATTTTTGTCGAGTTTGCGTTTTAATTCTAGCTCTTGGAGTTTTTGTTGAACTTGAACCGATTCGTCTTTAAATCCTCGTACTGCTATGGCAGACTCTTGCATTTGCTCATCTGATACTTTCCAGAGTTTTTGGTATTCGGCTTCAGAGTTTTGTGTTTGCACCAAGAGTTGTTCTTTTCCGCTTTTTTGTGCTTCTAATTGTGCTTTTTCTTCCTCTAGTTGTTGTTTTAACACTTCCAGGCTTGCGCTTTCCTTTTGCAGAGTGAGGTTGGCGTCGGTTACTTTTGTGGTTGCCGTATCCAATTCATAAAAAATTTCCCGACTTTTTTTAGCGACGCTCAACAGGGCTTTTTTATCTTGGATACTCTCTGATACGCTGGCATCCGTAAAAATAAAGGTAAGAGCCGTTTCGAGCTCTTTGGGTCCCGTAAATTCTTTGTCACTAATTTGGAGTGTTTGAAGGAGGTCTAAAACCACTTTTTTTTGGGTTTCCAGCTCAGTGTTCAGCCGTAAACGATCCTCAGAAAGGAGCGCTATTTTTTGCTCTTTTTGGCGAATTTGGGCCTCTAACGCCGCTGTTTTCTGCTCCATTTTGGAAATCTCGGCATTAAACTGGTCAATACTGTCTTGGAGTGTAGAGGCAATTTTTGCGGTCTCCACAACGGCCTGTCTATTTTTTGATTCTTCTTCTTTTAAATTTCCAAATTGGAGGAGCGATTCTTGCATTTGTCCCGAAATATTTCTGAGGCGGTTGGCTTCACGATCCATTTCGTTTTGGTATTGGAGATCGATACTTTTAATATATTCCTCGTATTGCGCGTTAGCTTGTTGTACTTGAACTTGTTTGTCGGCTGCTGTTGGCTCTGTACTCGCCAAAGAAATCATGGCGGATTCTCCTACAAAAAGGATTCCCAAAAAGAGTACGGCAATGCGAAAAATGAAATTTTTGGGGAACATAAGAATTATGATAGGGTATGTGTGTGTTTGTTCTTTTCTTTTTGTAAAAAAAGAACTTTCGCCCTATTCTACTGTATCTTTCCTATGCTGTCAAGAATGGTCTCCATCGGGATTTTTCTCCTGATTCTTCTCCTTCCGTTTCATGCTTTTTTGGTAACGGGCACAAATGCGGTATTTTTTAATTCCGCGGTGGCACCTCCGTTTTTTATCAGCGCCTGGAAAGAAATCCTTATCGCTCTTCTTTTTGGAGGCATCTTTTTTTGTCTTGCGCCGCACTGGAAAGCGGTGATAAAGAGTTTTGATACGCTCGATATTCTTATTTTTATTTTTTCTGCTTGGGCATTGCTTATTGGGTATTTGGCAACAGATCACGGTTGGTCACAAATACTCCTGGGTGCCAAGTATGATCTTTTTCCCCTTTGGGTTTTTGTAGGATTTCGGAAATTTGCCCAGCATATTCCTTTTTCTTCCGATGCTCTTCAAAAAGCATTTTTCTTTGGGGGAAGCGCAGTTATTCTTTTTGGATTTTTACAAATTTTTCTTCCTCCCGATTTTTTGGTGCATTTTGGATACTCCCCAGAGCCCAATCATTTTACACCGGATAAACCGCTCGCCTATTGTCAACAAGTCTCCCATTCCGGTTTTTGTCGCTTGCAGAGTTTCGCATCTGGTCCTAACCAACTCGCATCGTTTCTCCTTTTTTTTCTGCCGTTTTTGGGGCTTATGGCGTGGAAAGGAGAAGAATTTTTATGGGGAGGAAAACCAGCAGAAAAATCTTCTCTTTTAGAAAATATCCCCCTTTGGAAGGATAAAAAACGAATGGTGTGGATGATTCTCTTTTTTATAGGGATAGTGGTGTTGGCGGGAGCTTTTTCAAGATCGGCTTTGTTAGGGGCTTTTGCTGCTGGGCTCATTGCATTTTTTGGACTACCACATGAATTTCGGATTTCTTGCCCCATTCTTTGGGGCATAATTCTTTTTCCCGTGGTGGTTCTCGTTGGGATTTTTCTTGTGTCTCCTGTATTTTTTGATCAATTCCTGCTTCGCGTTTCCTCTAATCAGGGGCATTATGAACGGTCTTTGGATGGGATTCGGTTTATTTTTCAGCATCCTTGGGGGCTGGGGTTGGGGGATGCTGGTCCGGCGTCGAGTCGTTTTGCAGAAAATTTTTCCGGATTTTTACCAGAAAGTTGGTATTTGCAAATAGGACTTGAAACGGGGATTTTAGGGCTTTTGCTTTTTCTCTCAATCCTCTTTTTTGCAGGAAAAGAATTTTGGCAAAACGGAGATTTTTTAGGGAAAGCCTTTTTTATGGCGTTAGTGGGGGTTTCGGTAATGGGACTGTTTTTACACGCCTGGGAAAGTGCATCTTTGGCGTATGTTTTTTGGGGGCTTGCGGGAATTGTTTTGGGTCGTAGGGGCGCGCCATTGGCACACCCCTACAAAACCACATCTAAATAACACTTCTCACATAAAATCTTTTCCGGACGATCTGGGGAATAGGTGGTTTCCATTGCCGTGCCACAATTTCCACAGGTTCGTTTCCAGAGTTTTCGAGGATTTCTGAGCTTCATGCGGTCTGCGTGGCGAATATCAGGATGACGATGAGGAAGCGGGAGATTAATCTTTCGGTAAAACTCGAGTTCTGGTTTTTGGATAATAAACAGTTTTCCACTTTCTTCGCAGGTGAGTGCCCAATTTAAAACATCATCCGGAATTTTAGAAATATCATCCGGAAGGTTTTTCATCATTTCTTTGGTAATCACTTTTTCTACTTTTGGGGTTGGGGATTCGTAATCGGACCAATTGAATTTTTGTATTTGTAGAGCCGTTGCATGCAACGGCTCTACACCCGAATTATCCATTTTTTTGTTCTGTTCTATTACCTCTTCTCTCGTCATGGGGAAATCATCATCTGCTGCGGATTCGTTGTACCCAAAGGGAGATAACGCTAATGGAAAAAATTCTCCCCATTCTCCTGTTTGCTTCATATGTTCGATTATTTTGGGCACCAATTCTTCGTACTGTTCTTTGGTGTATTGCTTATTAAAAATGCAGTATTTTTTTTGGTTCAGCCCCACGCATCCAAAAAGAGGACCACTGTTGTGGCATTCAATGGAGTATAAACAATCGTGGCAATGCCAAAGCATATACCCAAAAAGAGTATTTTGACTGAGAGTGGAAACGGAAAAATAACAGTGTTGAGCCCCTATAGGAGCGGTATATGAACAATCGTACGAGCCAAAAGAATTGGGGCTATTGGAAATATACTTGCAATTTTCACTGGTATTAACCGCAAACGCGTTTTTACAATTTTTGCTGTTCACCACTAAATCTCCAGTGCAGGTCTCGCTTGCTGTAATATTTGCACATCGGTGAGGAGCACAAAGGGCAATACTCATAAATTGTTCACGAATACTCTGTATGGTTTTTGTGGATATGGGGGTGAGGTGCGCTTTTACAAAGGCTTTATATTTTTCTTCTCCTACAAAGGCGTTAAAAATATAGTATTTCTTTTGCTGGAGTCCAAAACACCCAATGCAATATTGGCAATTTTGGCAGTCGGAAATCATAAAACAGTCGGAGCAATTTCGGCTATTGGTAAAATATAAGCATTGGTAGCACCCCACCGAAGCCACTCCTTCGTACGAATACTGGCACGAATAAAGAGCATCTCCTTCGAGCACATTGTTACACGAAAGAAGAAAATGCCCGTACGAACAATCTTCACAATTTGTCCCCCCTACGACCAAATAACAGTTTTTTTGGTTGAGGCAGTGGTTGCAGTAGTAGCTGTTTTCCGAGTTTACATTGATAAGCGAAATATGTGGAACCGCTTTGCAGAGACTCTCGAGTTGCTCAAAAAATGGTTTTGAAAAATTAAAATCTCGCCCATAGTCCAGGGGGTTCCATCTGTCTGACCACCAAGCCGTTTGGTCGTATACTTTCCAGGGCACTTCTGGGGAGTACATGGTAATAATTTTTTTCCCCGTTGCGTCGCAAGTGCGGGTATACAGTTTCCCCCGATGCCGAAAATATAACCGCTGTTGCAGTCGGCATTCAGGGCAAGTGCTTGGCTCTGGGATAGCGTATTTTACGCCGTTAAAAACCGCTGAAATTTTATCATAAAAAGCTCTATCCTCTTCTGTTACCTCAAATTCAGTGGAACAGTGGCGACAGGTTTTCATAGAGAGAAAGTGAAAAATATTTTCGGAAAGATGGGGATCAATTTTTTATGTTTCCCCCTGCATATTATTCCCGTTGGTATATTTTTTGGAAGGGGCGATTCCTACGCACCTTCATCTCCGTAGGGGTCTGTTCTAGCGCCTTTCGGAATAGCATCCATGGGAAATACTTCATGAGGAGGAAAGACTACTACAATACTCATGGAAAATTCGCCTTTGCGGTAAAAATGTTGCGGAGGAGAAAGGAGTATGGGGCACTGAGGGAATCGTTTTTGGAGATCTTTTTGCGCTTTTTGAGTTCTTTTTCTTACTGTTTCTCCGTTCGTTTCTACAAATGTAAACCGGATCATTTTTGAAAAAGGGGGAAGATGTAAAGATTTTCTCTCAGCTAAGGTAAGCGAAACAAACGGAAGCACTTCGCCCTGAACGGCATATGGAAAAACTGGATGATGAGGAATGGCGGTTTGAATAAGAAATTTTGGATTTGCTACGCTTTTTCCCAGTCGGTCGCGGAGGTTTATGAGGTTTTGAAACATTTTTTCTTCCCCTCGAAAACTGGAGGAATAGAGATCTATTTCTGGAAAAAGCGAGATAGCCAAACCCACATGGGGAAAATCAAAGGCTTTCGTAATCATCTGCGTTCCGATGAGAATGTCATATTTTCCCGCTTGGAATCCTCCAAAGATTTCCTCGTGGGTGTGTTTCCCGGTCATTGCGTCGCGGTCTGCCCGAATAATACGGGCTTCGGGAAAAAGTTTTTGGAGATCTCCCTCGGTTTGTTGAGTTCCTTCCCCTGCTTCTCTCTGCTCGGAAGATCCGCATTGGATACAGGTTTTGGATACGGGGCGGGAATATCCACACCACTGACAAAAAAACTGGATCATTCCATTCTTTTCATGCGTGGGGAGAGACGAGTGACAAAGGGGACATTTGGGAATATATCCACACGCATGGCAAAAAATAGCCCGAAAGAGACCTCGGCGATTTAACGCTATTATCACCTGTTCGCCGTTTTTGAGGGTTTCGGCAATGGCGTGTTGTATGGGAACCGCAAGAGAAGTGGTGTTCCCTCCCGCTTTTTCTATCCGCATATCATAGATTTCGGTTTGGGGAAGAGGAGAGGGAAACGCAGTGAGGGTCCATAAATTTTTGCACGGGAGAGAAGAAATATTTTTTTCTAGTGGAACAATGCGTTCTCCTAGGGTTTCACTATCCGCGCAAGCGGTGGAAAAAATAAGATCTGCTCCTCTGTGCGTTGCCAATAATTCCGCCGTTTCTCGGGCATGAAACCGGGGCATGGCATCATTTTTATAGCTTTGGTCTTGTACATCTTCCACCACTATGAGCCCTAAATTTTGGTATGGAAAAAATAATGCGGTGCGGGTTCCCAAAAAGAGATGCTTATTTTTGCGCTTTGCCTTCCACCAGGCGTGATATTTTTCGGTGTCCGTGCTTCCTCCCGAAATCACCGTGACTGCATTTTCTCCCAAAAGAGTGGAAAATTTTTGGAAGCGCTCAAAAAGAGAAAAATTTTCCGGGAGCAAAAATAAAACCTGTTTCCCGTTTGCTATTGTTTCTTGTATGGCCTCAAAGACGGCACTATTGCGGGCAGAATGCGCACTGCCGAGAAAAATTTTATTTTTTGGAGGATCTTGTTTTTGTAGTTTTTTTTCGGTGGGGAGCGGATATTCTTCCGTTGTTACCTTTTGCACCCATTCTTTTTTTATGAGGGTTCTCAGGGTTTCTTTGGAAATTCCGTGCTCCTCCAAAAAAGTTAAGGACAACACTTCTCCCAGACCAGAAAAAAGGGAAAGAATTTCGTGTTGTCGTTTGCCGAGTTTTTCCGTTTCTGGATTTTTTACCAAGAGAAATCCTTCTTTTTTTGGGCTTTCTCCTGCTTTTTCTATAACACGCGCAGGGATAAAGAGTTTTAAAACCCGTGAGACAGAGCAGAGATTTTGAAGGGCAAAGGCTTCTATCCTTTCCAGTTCTGCCTCGGTGAGGAGTATTTCACCACTGATATTTCCCATTTCTTTTGCTGCAAAACTGGGTATTTCGGAGTGAATTTTTCGGATAATTCCTTTCTCTCGGTGTCCCTGCAGGGGCACTTCCACTAATTTTCCAATCGCCACTTTGTCCTCCATACCTTTGGGAATCGTATAGGTCAGTGCTCCCGTATTGCCCATATCCCGAAAAATATACACATCGGAAAAAAGAGAGGGAGAAAGCTCTGAATTTTCAATTGCAAATGAAGGAAGAGGAGAAGGGGGCATAAGAAAATTTTTCGGGTAACCTTTAAAAGGGTGTGCTAACGAAGGAAGGGTAGCAAAAGGGAGGAGGA
>JBAXIU010000022.1:0-22205 GCA_037138215.1 Candidatus Peregrinibacteria bacterium
CTTATGTTCGCTCTCTATTGTTTCCCCTGTTGCACTTCGAATTGAAACTTAGGTGAAGTTTATAATATTGATTATGAAAAAATAACAGTTCAAGAAAATAGGCACATTCCAAAAGATGAAATGAGTTTTGAGTCTTTAATGCAAAATGGTATTCCATTAGAGTCACAATCAATAATTGTAAAAAAAGACACTGAATTTGAAGAAGTATCAGACTTTAAAATTAGAAGCAAAGAATACACTATTGAACACGAAACTTTTTCAGTTGAAAGTATCGTTGATAAGATTTTAGATGATTTGCAAGCAAGGTTTGAAGAAGGGAAAATTTTGAATATAGATGTACAACAATATTCAAAAGAAAATTTACCTAAAAGAGAAGTTATTGAGAATCTGATTATAGATTCAATGTTAAAAACTAATCCAAAGTGGAAAAAAGGAGATGGATTGATTCAGATCAATAAAACAAAAGTACTTCAATCTTTCGGAACACTTTTAAGAAAAGCATCTAAAACACCTAAGCTTGAATCAAAAATAAAAGATTTACAGCTTATTTCAACAACAAGTATCACAAATGAAAGCTCTGGAATTGGAAATTTCAGAAGAGATTATTCCGTTTTTTATACTAATAATTGGAAAAATGAAATCTTACATGAAGATCAACAAACAATATTTGAGCAAATTATTGATGATCAAACTTTACCTAGACAAGCGGTTAAAGAACAAAATGAGTTTTTATTTAAAACTCCTATAAATATTGCTTTTACAAATGCTGAACCTGAAAGAAAATTTGTAGAATATCTTTGTAAAAAGGAAATAGCAGAAAAAATTGAATGTTGGATAAAATCAAGAGATAGAGGATTTTACCAGATTGAATACTCTTGGCGAAGAGCAAACCATCAAAAGGTAGGAAATTTTAACCCTGATTTTATCTTAAAAATTAAAGATGATTTTGAATATTTTATTGTAGTAGAAAACAAATCTGATAAAGATGATTCTGATGAGAACAAGGCAAAATATAAATATGCAAAAGAACATTTTGAAAAACTCAATCAAAAACTTGAAGAACAAGGAATAAAACAAAAATATATCTTTCACTTTTTAAGTCCAAATGGATATACGACCTTTTTTGACCATTTAAAAAATGGGACATTGCTTGAAGGACAAGATAAATTTAGATGTGAATTAGAAAATTTACTGGAGGAAAATATATAATTTATATTGCCCTGTCGGGCAACTCCCCCCTTTTTTTCTGGTTTTCTTATTCCTCTCCGCACCAAAAATAGTTTTCCACCACTTGGGAGAGATGAACCAACACAGATATTTGTCATCCCTGCGAAGGCAGGGATCCATGTTTCGCTAAGGTCTGGATTCCCGCTTCCGCGGGAATGACAAAGCTCTACAAAATTCCAATATATAGCTTTTATACTTGCTTTATGTGGTCTTTGAAAAAGCCATAATTGAAAATTCCGCCCCAAACAACAAACATCTCAGAGAAAAAATCCGATTGAACCAGGAGAACTGCTGAATATAAAAAAGCTCCCAAAGGAGCTTTTAGTTACGAAATGGAGCCACCTGTCAGAGTCGAACTGACGACCTACGGGTTACAAATCCGTTGCTCTACCAACTGAGCTAAGGTGGCGTATTTTCCGCCGTTGTTATGAAATGATGGGTTATCCCGCGCTGCGGGACTCTCCCAAATAATCTCAGGAAGCATATTTTTTTATGCCGCCACGGCATTTTGAGGAAAAAAGATGTATTCGTCAATTTTTTTTCTTCATTTCCTCGCTTTCTCGAATATCCACCATTTTAAAAGAGAGCTGTTCTTCTCCCTGCCACATTTTTACCTCTGGTGTTGCCAAAATATCATATTGCTTTCCCGTGACAAAAACATCGGCAAGAGCTCCCTGTTGAAAAAATATTCCGGAAATATTTTCACCATAAGGAGACGAAAAAAAGAAGGAGAGATGGGTTTTTCGAGCGCCCACGGTGCGAATATTTTTCAGGAGCAGACGAGCAAAACAAAACACCGGAGGCGGATTCCCCACACCATACGGCTCCCCTTTTTTCAGCTCTGATATTTCTTTTACCGAAATACGACGGGAAACAACCCCATCAAAAAATGTACGGGGACACGGCGGAACATCACCCCGTTTTGTACGCACGGCTTCCCTCAGCACTGCACAAAACTGCTCAAAACTTTCTGGCTTCATACTGCATCCAGCCGCTTGTCCATGCCCTCCCGCGCTCATAAAAAGATTCGGATATTCTTCTTTTGCAATGCGAAAAAAATCTCCAAAATGGAAATCTTCTGGTCCACGACAAGATCCCACGAGTTTGTCAGCCCGCTCTTCCATCATCACCACCGGAATATGATACCGTTCTGCCAGTTGCCCCGATAAAAGCCCAATAATTCCCGATGGCCACTGCGGAGATTTTTGCACCAAACACACTTCCAAAAAATCTGCAGGAAGTCCCAAAACAATATCTGCCATAAATCCTTCTACCATTTTTTGCCGTTCCGTATTCAATCTCCCTAATTCTTCTGCCCGTCCACCGTTTCCCAATAACAGTTCCAAAGAAAGCCGCGGATGCGCAAGTCGCCCAGATGCGTTGAGTCGTGGAGCGATAAAAAACGCAATCGTCTCCGCCGTTACCAAATCCGGATCGGTCCCGGAGAGTTCAAATAATTTTTTTAATCCTTCATTTCGGGTTTTAGAAAGCGCATGAAGCCCAAGGAGGACAATTTTTCGGTTTTCCCCATGAAGTTTTCCACAGTCGGCAATGGTCCCCAAAACGGCTAACTCTAAAAGTTCTTCTTCCATTTTTTGGGCATCTTTTTTTCCAAACCGGTTTTGGAGAAGTGCAGAACAAAAAAAGTATGCCACTCCAGCACCCGTAAGATGTGGATCCGGAAAAGTTTCCCCAAAAAGCAGTGGATGCAAAATGGCAGATGCTTCGGGGATATTTTCTGGAATGGTATGGTGGTCCGTAATAATGACTTTTCCGCCTGATTCTGTAAATCGACTCATTTCTAAAGCATTGGAGATCCCGCAATCGGTAGTAATAAAGAGGCTTACGCGATTGGCAATCGCCTCTTCCACAAAAGGCAGAGAAAGCCCGTAGCCATCTTCCCGCGCGGGAAGGCGAAACGAAACCTCCGCACCCAAAAGTTTAAGAGTGAGAAATAGCTGTGCCGCACCACTCATGCCATCCAAATCGTAATCTCCAAAAATAAGAATTCTTTTTTTTTGCGCGATGGTTTCTTCCACCACATCCACCGCACGGCGCATATCTCGGAACAAAAACGGGTCCAAGAGATCAGAAAAAGAGACATTTTTCAAATCTTCTGCTGGAATGCCCCGAATAGTGAGGAAATTTTGTAAAAGGGTTTGAGAAGAATTCCCTTCTCCGCGAGAAATCCACTGTTTTCCGGTGAGAGAGAGAGATTTTGACACAGGAGAAATAACAAAGATGGTAATTGATTCCTTAAAAATTCTACCCCTTCAAAAAACAGGAGGAAAGGAGGAATATGCCGATGATAAAAAAAGCGAGCCTTCTGTAAAAATCTCTTTCCTCTTTGACAACCTTTCGTTATTCTGGCTTTTGGAAATTTTTTGTTCTTTTTCTTTTTTCTATGAAAAAACTGATCCTCTTTCCGCTCCTCCTTTTATTTTTTGCAGGATGTAGCTCGCTTGAATCCCCTCTCCATAAGGATGATGCTAAATCAGCCGAAACCAAATCTGGAGCAGATCGTCTCCACGCGATTATTTCTCCTGATGAATTTAATACCGAAGTAGAAAAAGGAATTGAAGCATATATTAAAAAACAAGAAGCAAAGCAACAGGGTGGACAAGCTGAACAGCAAAAAAAACAGGAAGAACTCGTAAAAAATGTACCCAATATGAAAGAGGGAGAACACCTCTTTGGAAAAGCAGATGCGCAGTTTGTGCTGTTTGAATACTCTGATTTTCACTGTCCTTTTTGTAAAAAGTTTCACCCTACGGCAAAAGAATTTATTAGCAAAACTGGAGGAGAAGTGGCTTTAGTGCTTCGCCCTTTCCCTCTCGAAAGCCTTCATCCTCAATCTCGAGCTACTCATGAAGTAGGAGAATGTATTGCTGAGATAGGTGGCAACAAAGCATTTTGGCAATTTGCGGACGAAGTGTATGGAGCGACAGGCGAAAATATCACCGCAGACAATTACCAGACTGTTCTTCCAAAACTAGGCGTAAATGCAGCGGCAGTAAAAGCCTGTGTTGCTAGTGGAAAGTATAAAGAAAAAATAGGAGCGGATATCAAAGAAGCAGCCGCTCTCGGAATTCAGGGAACCCCTGGAAGCATCCTGAAGAATATGAAAACCGGAGAAGTACGATTTATTGGAGGCGCATATCCATTAGAGGCATTAGAGTCCGCATTAGCAGATTTGAAGAAATAAGAATTGAGATTATAGACCACCAACAGGGGGGCTGCGCCCCCCTGTTAAAAACCGCCCGCACAGGAAACCGCTGCGGGCGGTTTTTTATTACCCATTCCATAACTGCTGGTTGCATCTACCGTTTTTTGTCCCTACTATAGGGGAGTATCTTTGTGATGTTTTTTCCCCTTAAATGCCTTTTCCTAAAGCCTTTCAATTCGGTGCTCCTGAACTTGCTCTTGCACGGGAAATATTGTTGGAGCTATTAAAAGCGGGTGAAAAAGCAAATATGGAAGATATTAAAAATATCGTAACGGGGAAAAAAGGTGTTTCTACTATTTCCAATATCTCCATTATTTCGGCATACCAATCCATGGTGGCAGAAGGTATTTTTCCAGAAACCCCATGGATCGTAAAAAAAATCCAAAAACGATCAGTACGAACCCTTTCGGGCATTGCCCCTATTACCGTTCTTACCAAGCCATTCCCCTGCCCCGGAAAATGCGTGTATTGCCCCACCGAAAGAGTGCCCGAGAGTGGAAAAACTCTGTTTCAGATTGACTCTGAAAAAACTTATGGAGACATAAAAATTAATAAAAAATACCAAAAAAAAGGAGCCCTGGTAATGCCCAAGTCATACCTCTCTTCCGAGCCCGCGGCAATGCGAGCGCTCCTGAATAATTTTGATCCATACATACAAGTTCAAAAGCGCCTCCTCTCTCTGAAAAACACCGGACATAATCCAGAAAAATGTGAACTCATCGTATTGGGCGGAACATTTTCTTTTCTGCCCAAGCGTTACCAAACATGGTTTGTAAAACGGTGTATTCAAGCATTTAACACCGACAATTCCACTCAAAAACCACTGGCAACCGTTATTGCTGAAAATGAGACGGCACCGCACAGAGCCATTGGCATTGTGCTGGAAACGCGTCCAGACCACTTGAATGCGAATGAAATAAAACGATTTCGCGCAATGGGATGTACCAGAGTAGAAATGGGCGTGCAAACACTGGATGATGCGGTTTCTGCTCTCACCAAGCGCGGACACGGGAAAGCCGAAGTAAAGACAGCAACAAAACTTTTGCGCGATGCGGGGTTTAAAATTGCATACCACATGATGCCCGGACTGCCCGGAAGCACGGAAGAGGGAGATTTAGAGAATTTTCGAGAAATTTTTACTAATCCCGATTATTGCCCAGACTACCTTAAAGTGTATCCCTGCCTTGTAACCCCGTTTTCTGAGCTGGAACAGTGGCATAAAGATGGAAAATTTAATGCCCTCTCGGGAGATGAACTCATTCCTCGACTGCTGGAAATAAAAAAAATGACTCCCCCATGGGTGCGCATTTCTCGGCTTATTCGGGATATTCCAGGAACTGCTATTGTTAGCGGATCACAAGTCACTAATCTTCGCCAATATTTAGAAGAAATACTGAAAAAAGCGGGGACCCCTTGCCAGTGTATTCGGTGCCGAGAAGTAAAGGGTGAAGAGTATGATCTTTCTGCGGCAAAACTTTTTCGACAAGAGTATGACGCAGGGGACGGAAAAGAGATTTTTTTGAGTATAGAAATCCCAGCCCTCCCTTCTCAGGGAGAGGGAAGAAAACTACTCGCACTTCTGAGACTCAGAATCCCTTCTTGGTTTTTTGATGCCTCCAATAAACCAGTTTTTTCAGCTCTTAAAAATTGCGCACTTATTCGGGAAGTTCATACTTATGGGGCACTGACAGATATTCAAGACAAAACCGGAACATCTACCCAACACCGGGGTTTTGGAAAACGATTATTACAAGAAGCAGAACGAATAGTAAGGGAAGAATATGGGATCTCTAAACTCGCGATTATTTCTGGTATTGGTGTGCGGGAATACTATCGGTCACAAGGATATGAAGAAGATTCCACCTATATGATTAAAAATATCGAGCAATAAGCAAATATTTCTCGTATATTCTGGAAGAACATGGGGACGACCTTTATTTTAAAAACACCAGACTATGTTTCACAGCGGCCCCTTTCTTTTTTTCCTCGCGTTTTTTTGGTCCATTCTTTTTATTGCCATTGGGGGCGGTGGGCTTCCTCTGTTTATTGCCTTTTTTCAGGTCTTTTTCCCCAGTTTTTCACTGGGAAATATGATGGGACTTTCAAAAATGGGAGGGGTAGTACGCGGAATTGGTGTCTTTATGAGTGTGTATAAAGAAATCGAATGGAAAAGAATGACCATCATTTCTATCCCATTCCTTTTGGGATCTATTGTGGGAGCGTCTTTTATTGCGGATATTTCTGACCGCTTCATTCCCATCATTCTCTGTGGTGCCTTTCTCTTTTCTGAACTCGCGACGCTTGTGCACCAATACCTTACCCAGCGTCGGTTTTTGTTCCTCTCCTTTTTAGTAGGCGGATACGGAGGCGTTTTAGGCGCGGCAATTCCATCAATGATTGTTACTCTTTTGCGGTTCCACACTCCAGAAGATGAAAAAATAGTGCACCTCCAAATTCAAGCACGGGTGATCCTCTTTGCCGTAGCGGTTACCTCCTTTTTAGTACATATCTGGCATGGAAATATTTTGTGGGAATACGCTTTTTGGTGGGCTGGAGGATCTTTTTTAGGCGGAATTGTGGGGGGGAAAACTTCTCCAAAAAATGAAATCCTTTTCGGGAAAATGGCAAAAAGGATTTTTAAGATTTTCGTTTCTCATGGGGATTCTTATATCCCTTTGGAGAGTTTTGGAGTAGTACAAAATAAAAGCTTCTCAACGCGTACGAGGGGCTTGACACTCCGCTCTTTTTGAGCAAATATTGTCCCAAGAAACCTCTGCGGTTCTTTCGGATACGGGTCGTTTAAAACTTTCTATCATTTCCCCCAGGGAACTCTTTCTTTTCTCAATGCTGCGGCATTGTGATCGGGGGTTCCACCCTGATTCTACAGGAGGATTTTGACCGTTTTTCGTTCCGGTATTGTGGAGGTTTTTTCTTTTTTTCGTATGCTAAAATTTCCCCTCCACATTCTGGGTGCTTCTTCTGAACAATACTCAGAGCTTCTTTCTCCGTATGATAAAACACCCCTGGCAAAAATAGAAAAAGCAGATGCCAATGCACTGGAAAAGGCACTCCAAAACGCTACTGACACTTTTTCTCTGATGAAAAAAATGCCAGCACACGAACGGGCACGCATTTTAAGAGCCGTTGCTACCCAAATTATCCAAAACCATTCAGAGCTTTCTCTTACTGTTGCGCAGGAAGGAGGAAAGCCATTAAAAGACGCAAAAATAGAAGTAACAAGGGCGGCAAATACTCTGGAAGAATGTGCTGCAGAAGCGTTAAGAATTGCGGGAAGTGAAGTTTCCATGGAGAGAAGCCCCGCAGGAGAAGGGCATCGAGCATTTACTATTCGTCAAGCCGTTGGTCCCGTACTCGCCATTTCTGCATTTAACCATCCGCTGAATCTCTTGTGCCACCAGGTGGGACCTGCCATTGCTGCCGGATGCAGCATTATTATAAAACCTGCCAGCCAAACACCGCTGTCGTGCTTAAAATTGGCAGATTTTTTTGAGAATGCAGGGATTTCCAAAGGCGTTATAAATGTGGCAACCGCAAGTGGAAAAGATATTGAGGTCGTGGTAAAAGATCCCCGAATCCGCTTTATAACTTTTATTGGAGGCGAGGAAGTAGGATTTGATATTGTAAAAAAAGTGGCACCAGGAGTGCGCGTTTCGTTAGAACACGGAGGAGTAGGAACCGCCATTATAGAGGAAACGGCAAATCTCCCGAAAGCGATTGCAGGATTGGTAAAAGGCGCATTTTACCATGCCGGACAGGTATGTGTTTCTACTCAAATTATTTTTGTGCACCAAAACCGCGTAGAAGAACTGGTAAATCTTTTTGTTCCCACAGTGGAAAAACTCGTAACGGGTGATCCTACTGACGAAAAAACAGATGTGGGACCACTGATGAACGAAAGAGAAGTGATCCGCATGGAAGAATGGACACAAAACGCGCTTGAAAATGGGGCAAAACTTTTAACCGGTGGAAAACGCATTTCCGCCTCTTGCTTTTTACCAACAGTACTTTTGAGTGGAAATAAAGAAATGATCCTCATGAACAAAGAAGTTTTTGGTCCGGTGGTGGTTATTCAACCGTTTTCTGATGTTTCCGCTCTCGTAGAAAACCTCAACACTCGTCGCTATTCTTTTCAAACCTCATTTTACAGCCAAGATATTTCCCAATGCCTGTGGGCAATGGAAGAAATAGACTCCAAAACGGTCCTTATAAATGAGACCACCGCTTTTAGAGTAGATTGGATGCCATTTGCGGGTGCAAAACAGTCCGGCATGGGAACGGGCGGACCAAAATACGCCATTGCAGATATGACGGAAGAAAAACTAATTATCTTCAAAAAATAACCCATCAATTTGATTATTCAACCGTATGCTGAATAATCCGAAAAGCGGGGCGTTTATCCAATCGCCCTTTTTGTGGTGCGCGTTCCAAAAAATAGGAAGAATCAAGATCTTGGTAAAACACCACATCTTTTTTTATGCCACTGGGAGAAACAAGATACACTTTTCCAGAACGAGGAGAAAGCGGGTACACAAAGCGTCGTATTTCACCGGCTTCCATTTCTTCATCGGGAAGGAGAATTTCGGATCCATTTTCTGGGGAAATAATTTTCCACCCGTCTAAAGAGAGAGAAAATTCACTGGCATTTATGAGGGTAATAGTGGGAACAAATTCGGGTTGGGGGTTCGGATCAAGAGCGTGAAAACGAAAATACTCGTTTTCATACGGAGACTCAATGCGGAATGAAAAAATTTCCATGGGCGTTTCTTTCCCGGTTTCTGTGTCCCACGCATACACGCCTAAATCTCCTGAGCGAGAAAGGGTGATGGAAGCCGTATTCCCTTCACTCACTCTTCCCGCTTCTTTAGCCCTTTTGGGATGGAGCGTCCAAAAAATTCTCATCCCCTTGGGTGCCGTAAGAGTAACCGTTTGACCAACAGAAAAAGATCCTCCAGGGGGAGAAACCTGAACTTGTGAGACTCCGATGGTTTCGGTTTTTTCACGAGTCTCTGGAATATTTTGGGTACCCATTGCCAATGCGGCGTTTGAACAAGAGAAAACTCCCCAAATAAAAACCGCTGGCAGAAGTGAAAAAAAAATATTTCGCATATTCCCATTATATCGTTTTTTTCTCCTATCTCAAAGAAAACTATTAAAAGAATAAAATGGCTTTCTCTCAATATAAAAGTTTTTTTCTTTCCCTCTGCAGGCAAGAATTTTTATTTTTTATTTTTACATCCCTCATAATAATCGTTCTTCATTGGATGAGGAGGCGGAAATACCGTACTATGCCCCCTGAGTTATTATCATTTGTATGACCATTGCTATCCTTGTTGCCGCCGGAAAATCTGAACGATTTGGAGAAAATAAACTCTTCGCCACTCTTTTGGGTATCCCTGTTATTGCTCGTACCATTGGGGTATTTGCTGCTCATCCACAAATAGACCATATTTTTCTCGTCATTCCCAAAAATGCAAAAAAAGAGGATTTTTCTCCGTTTCTTACTTCTAAAAAATCAGATTTTATCACTCTTGTTTGGGGCGGAGAAACGCGTTTTGAGAGTGTTTTTCAGGGAATTTTAGAAGCTCAAAAAAATTTTCCAGAAGAAGCAAAAATTTTAGTCCACAATGGGGCAAATCCAGGGGTTACGGCAGAAGAAATAAGTGAAGTGATAGCAAAAATAGATGAAAAAAATGCAGTGGCGGTGGGGCGCCGCATAACGGGAACACTCCGCAAAAAAGAGTCAGAAAAAACCACCATTATCCCGAGAGAAAATGTATGGGAAATGGAAACGCCCCAGGGGGCAACACTTAAAAACCTGCTATCCTGGAGTCATAAAATCAAAAATATTCCAGAGAAAATGCAGAACATAACGGATGAAATTGCTCTGGCAGAAAATTTTGGTGCGCCCACGGTTATTTTACCGGCAAGTATGACCAATAGAAAAATTACCACGCCAGAAGATATTCTGCTCTTGGAAAAACTCATGAGACCAGAAACGGTTTTGGGCATAGGGATTGATTCGCATCGGTTTGAAACAGTGGGTCATGACCCACTGTTATTTGAGATGAGAGATAGAACAGTGGGTCATGACCGTCTGTCCGCAGAAACTGGCTGTATTATTGGAGGAATAGAAATTCCCAACACTCCTCCATTTCTGGCGAATTCCGATGGAGATGTACTTCTCCATGCACTGTGCAATGCGTTTCTCTCTGCGGCTGGAAAGGGATCTTTTTCCCGTATTGCCGACCCACTGTGTGAAGCAGGAGAAAAAGACTCAGCGATCTACCTGAAAAAAGTTTTGGAAGAACTTTCAGATGATGGACTTTTCCCGCATAAAATTTCTGCGAGTTTGGAAGGGAAACGCCCAAAACTGGAAAAATATTTTCCAGAAATTCGTAAAAATCTAGCGCATCTTTGCCATATTCCAGAAGAAAATATTGGGCTAAACGCCACAACCGGTGAAGATTTAGATGGAGTTGGACGAGGGGACGGAATGAGAGCAACAGTTATGGTGGAGTGCAAAACAATGTAGAAGCACGCCAATAGCCGCCCCTACATTGTTTATGCCATCCGAATAGCCTTTTTCTACCGCCGAGAGATAGGCTTTAATAGCGGCTTTTACAATATCCAAATCACCAGCTCGGGCAGAAAAAGTCCGTCCGTTTTCGTCCTCTAGCCGTAAATGCACAATGGCTTGGGCATCAATACCTTCGGTTACGGCATCAATACCAAAATGAGTCAGTCGCCCATGTTTTCCACAGATCTCATCAATCGCTTGAAACGCAGCATCCACCATTCCAGATCCTGTTTTTTCTGCCGTGTACTTCTTTTTTTCCTGAGAATTTCGAAGTGTAATTTTTGCCATGGGTAAGAAAGAATCTCCCGAGGAAACAGTGAAGGAGTCCAAAACCCAAAGGTATTGTTCTTCTCTCTCCGTTTCTCCCATAACCAAAACATCCAAATCTCTATCAGTCACCTCTTTTTTTGAATCTGCTAATTTTTTAAAGCGCTCAAAAACGCCCGTCAATTCTGTGTCCGACAATTCGTACCCGAGTTTTTCCAAATGTGCCCGCAGCGCCGCGCGACCAGAATGTTTCCCCAGCACAATTTCTGTTTTTTCTACCCCCACACTTTCGGGCGTCATAATTTCGTATGTTTCACGGTTTGCCAAAATACCATGCTGATGGATCCCTGACTCATGCGCAAAGGCATTGCGCCCTACAATGGCTTTATTGGCTTGTACTTTTTGCCCTGTTAAAGTGGTAAGGAGTGTGGAAGTGCCAAAAATCTCACGGGTAACAATATTTGTTTTAAGATGATAAAAATCGGGACGAGTATGAATCGCCATGACGACTTCTTCCAAAGCTGCATTTCCAGCCCGCTCTCCAGCACCGTTTATAGTGCACTCCACTTGCCGTGCTCCCATCCTTACTCCAGCAAGAGAATTGGCAACTGCAAGCCCTAAATCATTATGGCAATGCGTAGAAAAAATAGCTTTTTCCGCATTAGGAACGGTTTTTATCAGGTAGGCAATGAGATCCCCAAATTCTTCCGGCATGGTGTAGCCCACCGTGTCAGGGATATTAATCACATCCGCTCCGGCATCTATTGCCACAGTAATCACTTGCACTAAAAAATCTCTATCGCTTCTTCCCGCATCTTCCGGAGAAAAATCTACCCGATCACACAAACTTTTAGCATATTTTACGGCGTTCTCTGCCATTTTTAAAATTTCTGCTGGCGTTTTTTTCAGCTTATATTCCATATGAATGGGACTCGTCCCAATAAAAGTGTGAATGCGTGGCTTTTTGGCATTCTTTATAGCCTCCCAAGTAGTGGCAATATCGCTTTCCAGCGCACGAGCGAGCCCGCACACTTCGGGAGAAGTAAGGCTTTCAGCAATGGCTTTTACCGCTAAAAAATCATCTGGTGATGCCGCCGGAAAACCGGCCTCAATCACATCTACTGCCAAGCGTTCCAGCTGTTTTGCCAAGCTAAGTTTTTCCTCCAGATTCATAGAAAAACCAGGAGCTTGTTCCCCGTCGCGCAGGGTCGTATCAAAAATGCGAACGGTATTGTTATCAGCGTTCATAGAAAGAAAAAATTTCAGTTCTTATGATATGGGGGAAAAAAAATATTCACAAGAAAGAAGCGTGCATTTTGCTTGAATTTCTCAAAGATATATTTGTACAATGCACCAGAAAAAGTGCCCGAGTGGTGAAACGGTAAACACGCACGCTTCAGATGCGTGTGCCTGTACAGGCTTGGAGGTTCAAGTCCTCTCTCGGGCACCAGCTTTTTTAAAAGCAAACAACCCCCTTCTTTAGGACTTTTTTTATCGTAAAAAATACAAAAACGAATCCACCAAAGCATCTAAAGATGCCTCAATAATATTTTGAGAACACCCCACGGTTCCCCATGTATTTTTTTCGTCCGTACTCTCTATAAATACACGAGTTTTAGCGGATGTTCCCGCATCCACATCGGTAATACGAACTTTAAAATCAATCAATTTCATGGTTACAATTTGCGGATATTGCTGAGAGAGTGCTTTGCGCAGCGCATCATCTAAAGCTCCCACGGGGCCATTGCCAAATCCAGCGGTATGAAAAGAAACTTTCCCCACTTTCCCGCTCACCATTGCTTCTACGGGAAACTCTTTTTCTTCCTCAATTTTTGAAGTGTGCACAAAAAAATTTTCTATCTCAAATGCGGGAATAAAATGAGGAAGAGAACGATAAAAGAGGAGTTCAAAACTCGCACTTGCGCCTTCAAACTGAATCCCTTCATTCTCAAAAGCCTTAATTTTTATCAAAAGATTCGTAAAAAATTCATCTCCCAATTCTTGCGGAGCAAACCCCATTTTTTTCGCCACTGCCATAAGATTCGACTTTCCCGAAAGATCTGAAATGGTGATTCTCCTCTCATTTCCAACAGATTCGGGAAGAATTGCCTCATACGAATGGGGAAATTTACTCACCGCTGAAACATGAATTCCTCCTTTATGGGCAAAAGCAGTGCGTCCTACAAAGGGAAGATTTTTTGGCATTTGAAAATTTGCCCGTTCTGATACAAACAGAGACAGTTCAGTAAGGGTTCTAAGATTTTCTTTTCCGACAGTTTGTATTCCCATTTTTAGCTCTAAATTGGGTAAAATAGAGCAAAGATTCGCATTTCCGCACCGCTCCCCTACTCCGTTTATGGTTCCCTGAACCAGCGTTGCACCCGCCCTTATGGCAGAGAGAGAATTTGCCACCGCCAGTTCTCCATCATTGTGGGCATGAATTCCGATGGAAATATTCGAAAAGCGTTCTCCTACTTTTTTGGTGATCTCATATACCCGTTCTGGAAGCATTCCCCCATTTGTTTCACAAAGAGTAAGATTATCAGCACCTCCTCTTATAGCGGCTTCCAAACACAAAAAAGAGAATTCTTCATCATCTTCAAAGCCATTAAAAAAATGCTCTGCATCAAAAAAGACTTTTAATCCGGCGTCTTTTAAAAATTTCACAGAGGTCTCAATAATGGAAAAATTTTCTTCCGGAGTAATCCCCAAAAGTTCCTGTGTATGAAATTTCCAGGTTTTTCCAAAAACAACGGCTCCTTTTGCGCCACTTTCTAGCGTTGCTCTTAAATTGGGATCTTCTTCTGGAGTAAATTTTTTGTGATGCGTAGAACAAAACGCCATGAGCAGTGCATTTTTAAAATCTTCTTTTTCTGCGAGAGCAAAAAACTCCTTGTCTCTCGGGTTTGAACCTGGCCATCCTCCTTCAATGTAGTGCACTCCAAAGGCATCTAGCCTTTTTGCCACCGCCAATTTATCCAAGGGACTCAGGGAAAACCCTTCCATTTGGGTTCCGTCTCTCAGTGTTGTATCAAACACAAAAACCTGAGGCATAGTGCTTTTAAAAAGTTTGAGAGGAGCGTAGCATATTTTGTAGAAGAGTGCCAATTATCATGCCCCCTCGGGTTTTATGGAGCGGTTTTCTCCAGCCTCATCACCCACGAGGATCAACACTTGGATTGCTTCGTTCCTCGCAATAACGGAACATTTTTAATTCGCCTATGCCATTTTTTCTCCAAATTCCCGTTGGCGCCATGCAAAACTTTTCGTACTTGGTAGGAGAAGAAAACGGCGAAGTAGCGTGCATTGACCCCGGATGGGATGCAGAAAAAATATTTTTACTCGCCCAGAAAAATGGAGTGCACATTACCAAAATTCTTCTTACCCATGTGCATTATGACCACAGTGGGGCGGCAGAGGCTCTTTTGGAAATGGTTTGTTCCAGTAGAGACGGTGCATGCACCGTCTCTACACCTACACCAAATACATCGTGCACTATCTCTACACCTGTGTTGCAATGCGTCTCTACACCCCAAATTTTCGCCAGCGCAAACATTCCCAAATGGAAACGAAACGCATCTCCAGACCACGGAAAATGGGTGGTTCCACAAAATTTCACGCCTATTTCTGGAGAGACTCAAGATTTTACATCTCTCCAATTCTCCATTGGAAAATTTCCCATACAAGTCTACGATGCGCCGGGTCATCAATCGGATCATCTTCTTTTTGAAATTGCGGAATACCTGTTTACCGGAGATACACTGTTTATTGGGAATATTGGAGGAACCCATTTTGAGGATTCCAATCCCGAAGAAATGCAAAAAACGCTGAAGATGATTTCTACGCTTCCCGACTCTCTTATTGTGTGTCCTGGACACGATTATGGTGCAGTACCCATGCGAACCTTGGGCGAAGAAAAAATGTTAAACCCCTATTTGTAGAGACGCATTGCAATGCGTCTCTACACCACCATTACCAACCCTCTATGCAAAAATACATTGCCATATTTCTCAAAGCCCATCCTATAAAACAGGCATTTTTCTTCATCTGGATCATTACTTTCACCGGAAGTATTGTCTATTCTCTCTTTTTTTTCTCAGAACACGGAATCGGAAAATCGCTCCATCTCATTCAAGCTTTTGTAGATACAAAAGACCATCTCACCCTCGTAGTGTTTTACCTGCTCATTTTTGCGCTTCGGAATATTTTCTTTATTCCCGCGTCGGTTTTGCTGATTGTGAGCGGAATACTTTTTGGCGTTTGGGAAGGCGTTTTATGGGCAGGAATTGGACAAACCATTGGTGCCATGGTGGGATTTTTGTTTGCACGATATTTTGGACGAGAATTTTTTCAGCATTGGGAATCCCCAACTGTTGCGATGATTGATAAAAAACTGGAAGCACACGGGATTATGACCATGGCGGCACTTCGTATTGTTCCTATTCTCCCCTTTGACGGTATTAACTTTTCGGCAGGGCTTTCTCGTATTCACGGACGAGATTTTTTCCTCGGAACATTTTTATTTGTTTGGCCAGATGTTCTGCTGTATGTGCTCATTGGAAAGGCAATGGGAGGACCGGTGTTTATTATTTCGCTTATTGTAGTATTTATAGCTATTTTAGGAGGTATTTGGTATTTTAAAAAACATCCCCATTTTGCAGACATTTTTGAAAAAAAGGAGTAGGAAAATGGCATGGAATATGGTAAGATAGAGAGATATCTTAACAGTGGGTCATGACCCACTGTTAACTGTCGAGTTATTCCTCTCATCTCATGCTTTCCCCCAACATTTCCACTGCGTTGCACCTTTCATCCCTGAAACAAGATTTTGTGGATGGATTTTTTGAGCAAAAACAAAAAATACAAAAAGAGCAAACTCTCAAAACACTCCTCCAAAATGCACTTTTTTTACGGGAAGATGAGGAGCGAAAAAGACGGTGGATGAATCTTGTGTCAGACCTTTCTATTAATCAAATAGATCAATTTGTAGAAACCGTTATTCGGGAAAACCTCCGCTATAAAAGACACGAGCGAAATTTAGTGGTAGAGCTGAATAAACGCAGTGCACAGATGAGTTTTGCGTAGATCCCTGTCATTCCCGTGAAAACGGGAATCCATGTTCTTGGCGTCCGGTGCCCGCATAAAAAACAAAAACTCCTTTTTCCTTTTCAATAAAATGACCGACCAAAAACCAACAACTTCCGCCACTTCAGAAAAATCAGAGATAATAAAAACACAAGAGACCCAAGCCATTGGAGATTTTAAATTTCTGGAAGAAATGGATATTTTGGCAAATAAAAAAGACTCTACAGGACAAGAGCGTGATGCAGAAAAAAAGGTGAAAGAAAAAGCAGAAGGAGATTTACAAGCCCTCGCAAAGCGAAAAATGGAAAAAGCAGAAGGACAGACCGATGATACGGAAGCAGATCCCGTTCTTCCACCTCTTCCCACAAACATTGCAGAGTTTGTAAAAAAAAATCCCGAAGATGCAAAAGAAAAAAAAGAACTCGATCCGATCCTGAACTCCATTGCCCTCCAAAGCGCCATTGCGATGATAGAACTCACAGAATCATTGTTATCCCCTGCTGCACTCGCTCAGCCTCTTGAAATTAATGCGCATCTTCCTCAAAACGCCAACCGTTCTCAAATTTTTGCATCTCTCTCCGAAGAGCCCAATATGGAAATGAGTCGTCCTACCGAATGGGCAAAGCTGACAGAACCAGAAAAACAGAGTTTAAAACTTGTTTCTACTCTTTTAAAGCCAGAAAATGCCAATACCCCCATGGGGCAATTTTTCCATAAATTTTGGGGAGGATGGGTAAAAAATGTGGAAAGCGCAATGGATATGGCTGAGCAAATAACACCACAACTTGTAAAAACTTCAGAAATAAAAAACACGCTTACGGTATCGCCCATTGCCGAAATCTCCGATTCCAAAAATACAAATACACCTGTAAAAAATGAAGGCGTTATTCCCGACTCAGTAGAGAAGTTTGCGGTAAGAGCCACAGGAGCGGTCATAGGAGGAATAGCAGGAGCTCCATTTTTAGGTGGACTCCCCACCTCTATAGCAGGAAACCAAGTAGCGGGGGCATATTACCCTGAAATAAAAGAGGGCGTAAAAAGTGTGATAAAGGGAGGAGGTAATTTGTTTTCAGGCATTGGGGAAAAAGCGAAAGAGGCAAAAAGTTGGTGGCAAGAGATGCCAGCAGAGGAAAAGAGCAATACTAAAACAGGGCTTTTAATTGCAGGGGTAGGACTTGGACTTTTAGCGTGGGCGATGAGTGGAACCGAAGCAGATAGAGTTGAAAAAAATTCTTCTGGATTTGGGAAAACTATAGCAGTAACATTTGGACTTTTGGGCTTAGGTTGGATGTTTAAAGACAAACTTGGAGGAGTTATGGATTTTTTGAAAGATCCCACAAAAGCCATTGAAGGAATGGTGGATGAAAAAATAAAACAGGGGAAAGAAAAAGCAACAGAGCTCTGGAACGATACCACCCAGACGGTTGACGAGTGGCAAGCTAAAATCATCAAAGAATATCCTATTACACAAGAATTTTTTGATCATGTGAGCCTTAAAACTATCGCTGCGACCCTTGGTGTAGCGACAATATCCGGTGCCACACTTTTAGCCATGGGGAAAAATCCATTTGGACTCTTAAAAATTTTCAAACTCTTTTTTTCTGTAAAAGGAATCGTTTCTGCTGCGGCACTAGGAGCAGTAGCCTATGCCATTTTTGGTATGAACAAAGCAGAAGCAGGAAAAGTAGAAGGATTTGTAAAGAGTAATGACCAAAATGATGAAAACGCCTTTCTGAATGCTGGGGGAAAAATTTTTGGATTTGCAGGGGAGGTTCTAACCAATATTACAAACGCCATTTCTGAAAGTTTAGGAGGCGCAAAAGTAACCGAAAGCACCAAAGCAGAACACCTAAAAACTTTACAAAATTTAGAAAAAAACACGCTGGTAGAAGGGCAAAAATGCACAGAAATACAAAAGAATTATTTTGATCGTTTTGCGTTTTTACTAAAAGAGTACGAAAAAAATGTAACAGAAATAACAGGCGCCAATGGAACGGCAATGGTAAATTATAAAGAACTCTTTTTCCTCGCCCAAAAAGCGGGAATTACTACCGAAACAAAAGAACAAAACGGAGAAAAAATAATGACCATCACCGACATACCAGTAGGAAAATTAGAGAAAAAGGAAAACACTGAAGAAAGCCTTTTGCAAGGCTGCCTTTGGGAATCACAAGTTTTAGTAAATGTTCTACGGGAAGAAGGAGTTTTACTGGATGATGAAGAATCTTCAGAAATAAAAAAATGGTTTGATGACAACATGAGTATGGAGAACATGAAAAAACAATGGGAAGAGGTAAAAAAAGAATATCCTGAGTGGGGAGAAACCATAAAAAATAATCCCGTAACCAGCGTTGTAAGCGTTATATTCGCCGTTCTTCTCGCACGATTCATGATAAAAAACCCATTAAAAGTTCTTGTTGGAGGAACTGTGGGATTTGGCGCCTACACCCTCTCATCCGCAATAGAAAAAGGACAAAACCCATTAAGCAGTGCATCATTCCAAAAAGCAAAAATGGTAACGGGAAGAATGTGGCGTCATATAACCACACTGGGAAGTGACACTGCTTTTGAAGGGATGGAAACAATATGCAAAATAGTCCCGGAAGGAGCCCAACACGCTCTGAATGCATGGGGAAATGGTCTCCCGGTATTCCTTCAAAAAGAAGAAATACTAGCGACAAAAGCAGTAATGGAAAAGTTAAAAAATACAGAATTTGAAGAAAACTCAGCAATATATCCGGTTATAGAGGAAATTATGGCACAAATAGGAGATGGAAGTACCTCTGCAAGTATTTCACAAGAACTGTTCCCCGTGCTGTTTTTATTGCTGGAAAAAGAAGGATGGACGATAACAGCAGAAAAATCTTTGGAAGGACAAAAAAACTCGTTTATTCACACTCTTACCGCTCCAGGAATAGGGGGAGAAAAGCTAGTAATAAAAGGACTCAACCAAAATATGAGCAAAAAGGAAACCAAAGGAGAAGTAGAAGACCGCCAACAGATACTGTTTAGCAAAGGGATGGGGAATTTAGGAAGCGAGTTGGAAAAATACGAAAAAGGAAGTTTTGCCACAAAATTTCCAGAAAAATTAGTAGCCCTTAAAAAAGCCAAAGATGCGGTGCTTTTACTAGCACAAAAAAAGTACCATGAAGTAAAAGTAACGGATATAGAAGCCATAAATATAATTTTACAGTCAGCAGGAGGAAGTATTTTTAGTGTGGATGATATAACCATTACCGCGACTCTTCCCCCCTTTGAAGAAAACGGGGATCTTGTAGAGGTAAATGCAGGGCTTATGCCAGGAGTTTCACCCGAAAAATTTTTGGAGAAAGAGGAGTATCTACAAAACAATATCGTCTGGAATATGTTTGTTTCAGGGCATGAAACCGCTTCGGAAATAAATACCAGCGTTGCAGAATTTTTGTACCATATTGTTCCCAAAGGCGGAGAGTTAGAAAAAAAGGTTCTTTTGCTTATAAGCCAGCCAAGAAAAGTGGAAGATATAGAGTGGATGGCGGGATTTGTAAAAGATTTAGTAACGGGTGTGGAGGGGTTGGGTGTTTCGCTTCTGGTGGGAGGATTGGGATTTGTATACGGGGAAACAAAACTCTATTTATCAGGACTTTCTTCGACTGGCTCTACAGTGGTTAATATTGGGAAAGCATTATTTCAAAAATTTACAGGAGACGGTAAAATAGATAATTTTGACGAGATGATAAGAGATGCAGGAGGAATGATTCTTATTTTTGGAGGAGGAGCGGCGGGAGGGGTTATAGGAGGAGCAGTGGGAGGAATTTCATTGGGAGTACTAGGAATGGGAGGGGGATTAAAAGGTATGAAAGCGGGGGGTACGGCAGGATATAGACTGGTAAACGGAGTGATGATGCTCCCCGCAAAAATGCTCAAAACAACGCTTTTAAATCCAAAACAAATCGCCTATGGAATGATTCATCCACTAGAAACAGCAGATCTCGCATTAAACGGAGTAAGAAGAACCAACCGGTATTACGCTATGGGTATGGGAGGGAGAATGGGGTATAGACTACTCGGTAAATCTCCTCATGAGGCGTATATATCTTCTCGTGCAAACAGAGCAGCCCATATTATCGAAAAAATTGAAAGTATTGAAAATGCAGAAAAAATTCCTCTTTGGAACGCAGTAGATGGAAGGATGCATCTGAATGAATTATTTGAAGAAACAGCAGAAAGTCTTCATTGGTATCTTCGAAAATATAAAACGATTAAAACTTCCCTTTTTCCAAGTCCTCTTTTAGAAATTTTTTATGATCCTACTGGGAATTTAAAACGCGATTTTCGTGACCTTGATATTGAAAAAATAAGGACTGCAATCATAAATGCCAAAAATTCTGGAATTCTCACTTCTCCACAATTTTTCCGCAATATGCCTGATTGGGTCTCTACCCATCTTCCCTCTACCCCCTCTCTTACCAGTATCACCAACACCACCAAAAAAATAGGAAAAGGATTACAGGTAGGAGCAAAATACACCGGAGGACCCCTTATGGCGGGGCTTGGAGTATATGGTGCTGCTCAAGAATGGGGAACTTTTTTTCAGAATCAAGAAAAAATGGGGTTCCGTATTGCCAAATATGACGCCATAAATGCGACTGCAAGAAGTGTAGAAGCCGGAACAGGAGTATTAGTAACCGGTGCGGTACTTGCCGAAAAACTGGAAAGAGGAGGATTAATGGTTTCTCGATTTGCAAAAATAAGCCCACCAGGTCTTGTTATTTCTGCAGTAGTAGAAGGACTGGTTGCTGGTGTAAAAGGCTATCAAGAAGGAGAGATGACAAAAGAAGATCACCAAAAAGAAGGGAAAGGGAAAGAAGATTTTAAGCAAAATTTACTGGATGCCACTACAAATGGGCTCTACAACAAAGCAAAATACTTTTCTCAAGAATTTCAAGAAAACAACTGGGATCCCAAAGCCCTTGCAACTATTCGCGCTGTATATTGGAGTGTTCTCTGTGAAGAATCAGGACTTTCTGGAGAAGTGCCCCAGGGAATAGCCATGGAATATATCCGGAACCGTACCAACAATACTTTTTTAGGAAAGGACATTTTGTATACCAGCACCCTTTTAGAAGAAGCAAGACTTTTTACAATGCAGTTTTCTCGACTACACCCAGATATTACGAACCTTGAAGATGTGGGAATAAACGGAAAATATTCGGTAGGAAATTTTTTGACATCGCATACCAATGACCTTCCGGCACTTTTGGCAGATGCTGACCAAGCCGAAAAAGAAATGAAAGAACAGCAGGGTCCATTTACTCCTCCAAAAAATGCTTTTTATGGTGGGTTATACACCTCTGCTGTGGAAATATTTGGATACAACGGCAATGCGGACGAAAGATCACTCCAAAGCTTTTTTACCGAAAGCACGGGAGATCTTCATGGACTCTATTTTAACCCCGAAAAAAACGATTGGAGTATTAATGAAAACTGGGGAAATGACGATAAAATTGCGCATGCAGAATATGAGGACGAAAACCCCGAAGAAGTACGAGACATAATGACCACCAGAGAAGACGATATGATTTTTTCAGAATACGGAGGTGTGCGTATATCGGCAAAAGTTCGGGCATCATTTATAAAAGGATCCAAAAATTGGGAGAATATTAAAAAACCCATTACCAGAACAGGAGAGGAAAAATTGGCATAAAATCATTTCCACCTCTCTGCTCTTCCCTTATTCTCTTTGTCAATATAAAATATCTATGATTTTGGGTATTCTCTAAAAGGGTGTGCTAGAAAAGTAAAAAAAGTGGAAATGAGGGA
>JBAXIU010000023.1:0-21901 GCA_037138215.1 Candidatus Peregrinibacteria bacterium
GGATTGGGAGGGAACAAAAATTTTTCTTCCCTCCCATCGTTTGAGCATTCCGATCGGAGAGACTTTATAAACGGTCCTATCTATAATATTTTCGAGGAGCAAGAATATTTTACGCCCGATCAGAAATATCATTGACAAGAAGGAAAAAAAGAAAAAAAATGCCATCTTCTTTCTTTTTGATTTCTCCTCACGGAAAAATATACCACACCAAAACAGAAGGAAGGAATGATTCTTTTTTCCTGTTGTATGAATTTGAAGAAAACTGCTTGTGGAGTATTCGTGGGATTGGCATTGGCAGGTTCTGCCGAAGAAAAATTCCCAGTATGAGATATTGGAATTCTTCAAAACCGTCTCTCATTCCGGTATCAATACTGTCCGACTCCGGATTCTTCTGAATATTAAATATTCCATTTCTTGTGCTGGAGCCTCTCTGAGGGGATCCTTTTGTTTCTGATTTCCAAAAACAAAAACTGCCCTGTTTTGGGACGCAACTCATTGGTTGCGTCAGCACAAAACAGTTGATTTTTGATATAAAAACAATATAATACAGAAGATTTTACACAATATTTCATGTCTTATTCGTCTTCTTCTGTGCTGTATGCTCAAGATGAGCTAATGCCTTCCACAAAAATAGTGAGGAATTTTGGGACTCTCATGCGAGAAATGAAAAGTGGTGTTCGAAAAAGGGTAGTAGTATTAAACAACAATGAATTTCAAGCCGTTTTACTCCCTATTCGTCAGTATGAAAACTTAAAAATTATGGAAGAAATGATGGAGGATTATCTGGACGAACAAGAAATTCAAGATCGCCTGCAGACTCCGCTTTCCGCGTATATCCCTTATGAAGAAGTAAAAATAAAACTGCAAAAAAGAGATGTATAAAATTTTTTTTCATCCAAAGGCAGAGCAGGAGCTTCTTTCGTTAAAAACGCACCTCTCCGCGGAGGCAACAAAAGAAATAGATGCCCTCTCAGAAAATCCTTTTCGAGGAAAACCCCTCCATGGGGAGCTGAGAACCTGCAGAAAAATATATTTTCATCATAAAAAAATGCGAATTGTATATCGGTTAGAAGGGAATACGGTACATATTGAGGAGGTAAAAAGTCTTGAAATTATTGCCATTGGGGAAAGAAAACAAGAGAAGGTTTATAAGATAGCGTTAAAAAGACTTTTAGAAGGACCTTGTTCTGGAGAACCTCTCTGAGGGGCTCCTTTTATTTCTGCTTCCCAAAAACAAAAACGGCTCTGTTTTGCGCAAATCATTGACTGCGCCACTTTTTTGGCATCTAATTTTCTTAAAATCTTTACCCCACAACCCCCCTTACAAGGGGGGATTACGGGACAATTCCTCACCTCTCACATTTATAAAATCTATAATATAGGCTTTTTTAAAGCCCTTTTTAGTATATAAAATAAAATATTAAAAAATACTTTGACATTATTGTCAATAAATTGTAAAATGCTTGGAATTTTATTTTTCTTCATGGACCAACAGACATTCCAAAAGGCAGCAGAAATGATTTCTTCCGCCAAAAATATTCTTCTCGTCCCCCATGTGCGCATGGATTGTGACGCGATGTCCTCGGCTATTGCGCTGTTCCTCTTCCTCCAAAAAATGGGGAAACGCGTTACTGCCGTCTGTTCGGATCCTGTTCCAGAAGCATACCAATTTCTTCCCTCTACCGATATTTTTAAACACCATGTAGAAGGCGGAAACGAAGATTTGATTGTGACCATTGATGCGACGAAAACGCCTTTTAAAGACCTCAAATGGACTCTGGAAGAGGGGAAAGTAAATATTGTCCTCTCCGCCGAAAATGGACGATTTTCAGAAGGAGATTTTTCTTTTAGCACCTCATCCGAAGGACCAGATCTCATTATCTCTCTCGATACTGCCGATCTTCCGCAACTTGGGAAACTCTACGAAGATAATTCTGCCTTATTCCGGCGAACACCATTCCTCAATATCGATCACCATGTTTCCAATACCAATTTCGGATCTCTCAACCTTGTCGTCATTACCAACTGCTCCACCACAGAAACCCTTTACGACCTCTTCCCTTATATTTCAGAACAGAGCAAAGAAATGATAGACGACGATATTGCAACTCTCATTTTGGCGGGAATGATTACCGACACCGGAAGTTTTCAACACGCCAATACCACTCCCAAAGCCCTGGATATTGCTGCCAATCTCATTGAAAAGGGAGCACGGCAACAGGAAATTATTAAATACCTCTTTAAGACCAAAGAACTCTCCACCCTTCGCCTCTGGGGACGCATTCTCTCCAAAATTCAAAGCGATCCTATTTATCGGTTAGTCTGGAGTTCGGTGAATGCCAATGATCTCTTAGAAACGGAAAGCAAATCGGATGAAAGTGAAGGGCTTATTGATGAACTCCTCGCGACTACTCCCGGAAGCGAAATGGTGCTGTTGGTACGAGAACGCGAAGATGGTGCGATTGCAACGAGCATTCGTACGAGCTCAAACTTTATCAATGCTATTGATCTCGCAGCGCAATTTGGTGGCGGAGGGCACCGTCAGGCAGCAGGATTTAAAATTTATAACAGAGGAGGAAAAAGTTTTGAAGAAATTTTGGGAGATATTATCACCGCCACGAAAAACTTTCAGGCACAACGCCTTAATATTGCCCCACCTCAGGGAGTGCTTTTAAATTCTTTAGAAGAAGCTCCCCTTCTTTCCCATCAGCCAGAGGTTTCTCTGCTCTCCGAAAGCCCCGAAGTATTGGAAATACCTACTCAAAATCCTTTTCCCGAACCTCCCGTACCGGTATATGCCGTGCCTCCTCAAAATATCCCTCCACTGGAAGGGTTTGAACCACCCCAAGATTATCGAAACGAACACGACCAAGAACATTTCGTACCAGAAGAACAGATCGACACCACGGTTGTTCCTTTTTCTCAGGCTCCAGAAGTTCCTTTTGGAACAGAAATGGACAATACACAAGTGTCTTTCGGAAACGAAAATATTTCCGAATCTCCCGTCTTTGAGATGGAGCAGATGCCAGAAGAACAGACTCCCGAATACTCTACCACGCCGCTGGAATCATTTTCTTCTCCAGAAAATTTGGACGCAGAGATGCCAGAATTTTTATCCCCCTCAGAAAACTTTGCGCCAGAACCTTCTTTTGTGACAGATATTCCCCAGTTTGCAGAGACACCAGAAATTCCTTCCTTTTTATCCGAACCTTCTCCAGAAACGAATATTCCCGAATATCTTCCTCAAGAATTTTCAGCAGAGTCAATGACACCAGATACTCCTACTTCTGACGCTTTGCCAAGTTTTTCTTTCCAAAATCCTGATCCGGTTTATGAGGCATCTTCCGCAGAGTCAGCAGGATCGGAAATTTCATCTCTCCTCCAACAAGAATCACCCACATCACCATTTTCCTTTAGCAACCTTTTGGAACAGCAACCGGAAGAAACACCCATCTCCGCAGAAGAAATACAGACTGTGGAAACCTCAGCCGCAAAAACAGCTCAAGAATCTCAGGATTTTGAAGCATTTATGGCACGGATGAAAGAAGGAGAAGTCAAAAGAGAGGAGGCCTCTGCCCCAGAAACCCCCTTTGCAGGAACAGAAGAATATTTCAACACAAAGACAGAACAAGATCAGCAAGCCATTATTCAGGAAATAGAAGCGGAGAGATTACGAGCAACGGAATCAAAAAATATTCCAAGCCCTGCTCCTGCCCCTATTACTCCCAATGAAGACACCAATACCCCCAAGCACATTTTTGAAATGTTCTTTCAAAAAAAAGAAAACACGATGCCTCCCCCTCCAGCTGCATCAGGACACGAAGAAGTAGTCCATGGAAATGAATCCATAATGATTGGGAGACCTTAAAAGGTTTTACAAAACTCTACGAGCATACGAACATTACGCCCCGTTGCCATTTGGATACTGTCATCAAAAGAAACAGATGCAATATCCAGATGACACCAGGGCGTTTTTTCGGTAACGAAATTTTTCAAGAAAAGCCCTCCTTCAATAGTCCCTGGTTTAAATCCCTTTGCCGAATTTACTAAATCGGCAAGAGATGATTTGAGCATTTTTTCATATCGCGCATGAAGTGGGAGCTCCCAAATGGGTTCCCCCATACCGTCTCCTGCTTTTTTAAGAGCGAGAAAGAGTTTCGCATTCGTAGAGAGACCTACTGTAAAATCATCTCCTACCGCATAAGTACAATGTCCCGTAAGGGTTGCGAGGTCTACCATAGCACGGGGTTCATAGGTTTGCTCTGCATAGGTCAGGGCATCTGCCAAAACCAAACGCCCTTCGGCATCTGTATTGGTAATTTCCACTGTTTTTCCATTCATCATGGTCAGGACATCATCTGGCTTGTAGGAATCTCGACTGAGGAGATTTTCTGCCAGAGGAAGAACGGCAACAATATTTTTTTTGATATTCATGGTTGCGAGGCTGTACAATGCTCCCAAAATGGTAGCTGCACCGGCCATATCGTGCTTCATGCTCACCATGGAGTTCCCGGGTTTTAACGATAGGCCTCCGGTGTCATAAGTAATTCCTTTCCCTACCAGTGCCAATGGTTTTTCTCGTTTTTTTCCATTAAGAAATTCCAGGACCAAAAAGCGTGATTTTTCATCGTCATTACTGGCCTGACCTACCGCGAGTACTCCGCCGGCACCCAAAGTTTTTAATTCCACCTCAGATATCACCTGTATTTTTATTCCTTCTACGGATGCCAATTTCAGGATGGCTTGTTTCTCTATAAATGATGGGGTGGCAATAGAAGGAGGAGTATTAATAAGATCTTTAGTGAAGGAAATAGCATCTGTAATCGCAGTAAATTCGTGCTGTTTTTTGGCATTGCGAGAGCGAATAATAGTAATTTTTTTCAGATCCTTTTCTCCGGATTCTTTTTTCTCATCCGTATATTTTTTTCCTTTATACTGCGTAAATTCATAAGTTCCCAAAAAAACCCCCTCGGTAAACGCGTCAAAAAGAGGTTCAGAGTACGCAAGTCCACCAGAAGCGACAGCAATTTGTTCAAATCGGTATTGTTTTGCCAACGCAGCCACTTTCTCCCCTTCTTCTCTTGCACTCCTCATATCGTAGCCTTTTCGTTTTCCAAGCAAGAGAACCAGAACAGGAGCATCCCCAGAAAATACAGGAATTACTCCGGCGTGCGGAATACTTTTCTCTTGAAACACACTCCTTACCGCTCTTTTTTGCGCTCGGGAAAGAGGAAAAAATGCTTTTCTGAGACTTTTTTTTGTTTCCTCTGAAAAAAATGGAAATACCAGAGGTATTTTTGCGGAGGGAGGATTAGGAGAAAAGGTAAAAGAGGCCATAAGAAGAGATAAAAAAACAATGTAATAATGCCACCATAAAAAGTATGCCCAAAAAAACAAAAAATTCAAATCCCATTTTCTCGCTATGCTCTAACTATATTAAGGGTTTCTTTTTGGAAAACGCGAAAAACTCTTGACGGTTTTTGAGGAGGTCAGTAGAATCCACGAGCTCTCTTTTCTTTTGAATCACCGGTGGACTGGTTTTTAATAAAAAACTATCTCCCACTCGTGCCCTTCGAGAAGAGGATTACTTTTTGTTGAAGCCTGTGAATGGAATTATTGGACGAAAACTCGGCATGGCACAAACCTTTGGAAAAAAGGGGGAGGTAGTACCTGTTACTTACCTTCGGTGCGAACCTAATACGGTTCATGACCTCAAAACGCTTGATCGCGATGGGTATGAATCTGTTGTACTCGCAGCTGAAGATCTCGGAAACAAGGCTACGAAAAATAAAAAATACCGAGTAATAAAAGAATTCTTAGGAAATGTTACAGGAGTAGAAAAGGGTGCCGAAGTAACGGTTGCACTTTTTGAAGCTGAGGAACAGGTAACAATTGTGGGAATTTCTAAGGGGAAAGGGTTTCAGGGGCGAGTACGACGACACAATGCTCGAGTGATTCGACGAACACATGGAACAAAATACGGACGACATGGATCAACAGGATCTATTTCTATTACCGCCCGATCTCAGCCTGGAATAAAAATGCCAGGGCGAATGGGTGGGGATCAGATCACCCTTCATAATCGAGAGGTAATAGTGGTGGATGTACTCAGAAATCTTATTGCAGTAAAAGGACCGGTTCCAGGGGCGGTAAACTCCTTGGTGTATCTTAAAAAATCCGCATCATGAACGCACCTCTTTATACATCTACCGGAGAAAAAAACGGTGAAATAGTACTCCCAGAAGCAATTTTTGAAGTTTCTGTTTCTATGGGGTTATTGCACGAAGCCCTTATTCGACAGCATTCTAATGCTCGAATAGTAACTGCGAAAGTCCTCACTCGTGCTGAAGTAAAAGGAGGAGGGCGAAAGCCATATAAGCAGAAGGGTACTGGGCGAGCACGACAAGGTTCTATTAGTGCTCCTCATTATCGAGGAGGAGGAGTGGTATTTGGTCCTACGGGACGAGAAAATTACGAAAAAGAAATGCCAAAAAAAATGCGCAGAAAAGCGCTCTTTGGATCGCTTTCTCTAAAAGCAAGTGATGGAAAGATTTCTGTACTCCAGTCTTTTGATGAAAAATTACCAAAGACAAAGGCTTTTGTAGGGATTTTAGAAAAAATTGCACCCAATCAAAAAGTACTCCTCGTTATTCCTCAGAAAGATTCTATTATCGAAAAGAGTGTATCAAATATCCCTGGTGTAAAAGTGGTACTTTCTGGGTACCTCAATATTGCAGACATTATGATGTATAGCACTCTCCTTTTCTTAGAGAGTGGTCTCCAGAAAACGGAAGAAATTTTTCTCTCATAATTATCATGAATATTTCGCATATTATTATTCGGCCCATTATTACTGAAAAAGCAGTAAAGTCTGAACAGAGTGTTGCTCGTACTTATGTGTTTTTGCTCAATCCTGATGCAGGAAAATTGGATGTAAAGAGAGCAATACTAGAATTGTATAATCGAGAAGTGGATTCTGTTCGTATTTGCGGTCTTCCCAAAAAAACAAGACTTTTAGGAAAGGGGAAAGAAATGACCAAACGGAAAGAGCGAAAAAAGGCATATGTTCGTTTAAAAGGAGATGCTCCGCTGGAAGTTGTGGAGGTGCTCTCTACGAAACACATTCAGGATAAAAAAAATAAGTAATCTTAATCTTTCGCATGGCTGTTAAAATTTACAAACCAACGACACCAGGACGACGAAATATGAGCGTCGTGGATTACTCTGTGCTTACGAAAACGAAGCCAGAGAAAACCCTCTTGGTAAAAAAGGTGTCTACTTCAGGGCGAAATGCGCATGGTCACATTACCATTCGACATCGTGGAGGGGGAGTAAAAAGACACTACCGTCTTATGGATTTCAAGCGATTTGATCGGATGAATATTCCTGCAACAGTAGCGAGTATTGAATACGATCCCAATAGGACTTCTTTTATCTGCCTTCTACATTATGCAGATGGGGTGAAACGATATATTTTAGCACCAGAAGGAATTCATGAGGGGGACATCGTAATGATGTCTGAACAGGGAAAAGCAAAGCCAGGAAATCGTATGACCATTCGAAATATTCCAGTAGGGTATAGTATTCACGATTTGGAACTCACTCCTGGAAAAGGAGGGCAACTCATTCGAAGTGCAGGATCATATGGAAAAGTTACTTCTTTGGATGCAGAGATGGCACACATTCAACTCGCATCTGGTGAAGTACGGCTTATTTCTAAAGATTGCTATGCAACGATTGGGGTTGTTTCTAATTCTGATCACGCAAATGTAAAACTGGGAAAAGCAGGAAGAGTACGAATGATGGGGAGAAGACCACAAGTCTTGGGAAAATCCATGAATGCTGTGGACCACCCCCATGGAGGAGGAGAAGGACATTCTCCTATTGGAATGAAGGCGCCAAAGACTCCTTGGGGAGCTCCTGCATTGGGACACAAGACGCGTCGTCGAAAAAAGGCATCTTCTCAGTATATTATTTCCGGTCGAAAAAAATAATTTTTTGTTTCTGTTATGGCACGAAGTTTAAAAAAAGGTCCATTCGTTGATCCAAAGCTCCTGAAAAAGGTGCTGAAGGTTGTTGCGGATGACGCAAAAAAGCCAATTAAAACATGGGCTCGACGATCTGACATTCACCCTGATTTTGTAGGAATTACATTCTTGGTTCATAATGGAAAACAACATCTTCCCGTGTATGTGAATGAAAATATGGTGGGTCATAAGTTAGGAGAATTTTCTCCTACTCGAAAGTTCAAAGCCCACGGTGGAAAGAAAAAATAATATTCTTATCTCTTTTGTATGTTAGCCATTGTTAAATCTCTCCGGATATCTCCTCGAAAAGCGAATCTCGTTGCCGCAATGGTAAAAGGGAAATCTGCGAGTGATGCCGTTTCACTTCTCTCTCGTCTTCCAAAAAAAGCAGCACGAATGCTGAAAAAAGGGATTGAATCTGCAATGGCAAACGCAAAAAATAATTTTGCACAACGAGAAGAAAGTTTGGTTATCGATCGTATTTTAGTAACGAAAGGACCAACTCTCAAACGACATATTCCTATCTCTCGAGGACGAGCTGCTCCTCTCTTAAAACGGAGTTCGCACTTCCGTATTGAACTTTCTGCGCGTTAATTTTTCTTTTTTCGTATATCCTATGGGTCAAAAAGTTAATCCAATCGGTCTTCGTGTCGGAATACGAAGAGAGTGGACTGGGAAATGGTTTGCTGAAGGAAAGGCATATTCTGCAGGAATTTTGGAAGATGTGCTCATCCGACGCTTTTTTAAGAAAAAATATGCAGAAGCAGGTATTTCCTCTTTAGAAATAGAGAGAAGTCCAAAAAAGGTAAAAATTGCTATTGCTACCAGTCGCCCTGGAGTTATTATTGGACGACAAGGTTCTGGAGTAGATGACCTCGTATTAAAGCTTGAGAAGCAATTTAAAAAACTATTTGAGGTAGAAGTCGTAGAAGTAAAAAAGCCAGATATTGATGCCGTACTCGTGGCAGATAATGTGGCACGACAATTAGAAAAGCGAATCCCTTTCCGAAGGGCTGCAAAACAGGCACTTCAAAAAGCAATGGAAGGAGGAGTAAAAGGAATAAAAGTGCTTCTTTCTGGTCGATTGGCTGGTGCGGAAATTGCTCGAAGTGAATTCTTTGCAGATGGAACTGTTCCTTTGCATACCTTTAGAGCAGATATTCAATACTGTGAAGAGAGAGCAGAAACAACCTACGGAACCATTGGGGTAAAAGTATGGGTTTACTTGGGAGATAGATTTGGAAAGAAATTCGAAAAAGAAGAGACTTCTGCTCCAGAAGCGTAGAAAATTATTACTCTTACTTAACAAAAAAGCCCTTTTGGGCTTTTTTGTTAATGCTGTAGTGTTTTTAAATGTGCTCTAGAGTCCTCCACGAATATCTTCTCCTTCCCCTTCATCCCAACTCCATTTCTTTTGTTGGTTGGTCTTTTTTACGGAACTGATCACGAGTTTTACAGGAGTCCTTTTGGTATGTCCCTCTTCTACTCGTTTCGCAATAATCATAGTAATATCGTCTTCTTGAGGTGTATCAAGAATAAAGTTCGCAAATTTTTCTGAGATGGCATCAAAAATACTTTCCGCACTAGGCTTATGACCAGTTTCCCGGAGAGCTTCTACCAGCCTTCCCACTGTAAACATTTCTCCTTCTGGGTTTTTAGCTTCAGTAATTCCATCGGTATACAGGAGCACTACATCGTTGGTATGGAGTTCTCGTATTTCCTGTTCCTTTAAAATGTGTTCAATATTGGGGGCCATGCGCAGTGCAATGCCGCCCCCTCGTAATAATTCTACTTCTCGTGTTTCATTACGATATACTAAAAGATGCTCGTGTCCGGCTCCGGTCCAAAACATTTTTTTCTGTTCTTCATCCCACCTCAACATCAGGAGGGTCATGAAGCGTTGTCCAGAAATCTTCTCCAAAAGAATCTTATTGGTTTCCACCAACATCTGTTGGGGCGTGTAATTATGCTTAGAAAAGACATGAATAAGGGTATTTACCATCATCATCACCAGGCCTGCAGGAACTCCGTGTCCCGTAACATCTCCAATATAAATAAAGGTATTGGTCCCCTGTTTAATGAAATCAAAAGAATCCCCTCCCACTTCAGCTGCGGCGGTAGTCTTGGCAATAATATCCAGCCCTTCTACCGGAGGAGCACTTTTAGGAAGGACATCTCGTTGAATTTTACTGGCGATTCCCAGTTCTGAAGTAAGGCGTTCATTTTTCAGAATATCTTTTGAGATTTTCTCAAGATTATGGGTGATTTCGTTAAAGAAATAGGTAAAAACTCCAATCTCATCAATAGTAGAAGGAGAAACTCGAGAATATTTTTGTCCCGTCAGGAGGAGCTTTACCTCGCGCGCTACCCGTTCCAAGGGGAGTCCAAAAGCAAGAAGAAAAAATACAGAAATAATGAGGAGGAGAAATAAGAGACCGGCGTAGAGGTACATGAGCGGCAGTTCTGCAAATCCGTAATATTCTAATCCAAAATATCCCGCCAATACCCCCACAGCGAGGAGGAGAATAAAGGATACAAACTTCCGAGTAACAGTGGATCGTAAAAATTTCATAGAAAAAATATGAGGTTTGGGACGGGGTTATATCGGAGAAAATATGAGGGGCAGTGTCTGTTTTTTTGTTTCTAATCTTCGTTTTCGGACAAGGAAACCTTTTTCATAAAGGTCACGGATATCCCTCCAAAACTACTCTGTATAATTTGCAAATCATCCGTGAGGTTGAGCACGATTTGTGCGAGTCCCCGGCCACTGGATTTTGAGGGATTATGATTTAAAAATTCTTTATTCATCTTTTTCTTCAGCTCTTCTGCTGCAGTTCTGGACAGTTGTTTTCCTTCATCTTCTATCCGAACACGAATATATTCTCCTTCTTCCCACTCAAAAAAGATATGAATGGAATCTTCTGGTCCATCCGATCCATATTTAATGGCATTCATAAAAAGCTCATCAAATACCAGTACCAATCGTTGAATGGCACGATTCCCAAATCCTGCGTATGCAAATGCACACTCAGAAATGTTTCTCAGAGAAGCATTAAAACGAAAATCAGCAGGAATTACGACAGAACATTCTTTCATTTTCAGCAAAAAAATTATCGTGTCATAATACCAAAACTCTCTCTCAAATGCAAGCCCCTTCATCTTTGCTCTTTCGTACACTCAGGAATAGCAAAAAAATGGACTTCCCTCCTTATTTTTGCCGTGTATTTTCAGCCAGTTTTCTGAGAATGGTTTCTTGGGTAAATCCTTCAATACGGTATCCTTCTTTTATTTCTCCGGTAATCCCTTCTAATTGCAGACCACATTCTTGTGGAGCTTTAATTTCTTTTACCTTTTCTTCAAAATGCTGAATAGACGAGAGCCTCACCTCTTGGACGAGTTCTTCCCCATTAAGAATACGAACCCTTTGTGGGGCAATAAAATACCCATTTCGTACCTTTCCTCCAACAATGCGCATTTTTCCTTTGGAGTAAAACACGCCCTTTACATCCAAAATCCCCGTAACGGTTTCTACTACTTCTGGTTCCAGCATACCCTCCAGAATACCAAAAATTTCTTCGGTAAGATTATAAATAATTTCATGATGACGAATTTCTACTCCCTCTCTTTCAGCAATTTGGCGTACCGTAGGCGGAGTTTTCACATGAAAACTAATGACCATTCCATGGGATGCAGCCGCCATCATCACATCATTCTCAGAAATACCCCCTACTGCCGAATGGATTACCCGAGCACGCACTTCGTCATTTCCAAGATTTGCAATGGCCTGTTCAATGGCTTCGAGAGACCCAATGGTATCCGTTTTTACCACGAGGTTCAGGTGTTTCATGGTTCCACTTTTAATATTTTTCACGAGATCCGCCATTCCCATCCCCGGTTTTTTATCGAGGAGAGAAAGGGCTTCCAGCTCCTCTCGTTTCTGTTTTAGGATTTTTTCACTCGGAACCACTTGAAAAATATCCCCCGGATAAGGAATTTCATCAATTCCAGAAATTCTGGCAGCCCCAGAGGGAAGCACTTTTTTAAGATTTTTCCCCTCATCGTTCACAATGGTTTTTACGCGTCCGAAGGTGGATCCCAGAACAAAAATATCGCGAATATTCATGGTTCCTGTATTCACCAGAATGGTGGCTACCGGTCCCAATGATGGGTCAAGATGAGATTCAATAACAGTTCCAACCGCAAGACGATTAGGATTTGCTTTGAGTTCTAAAATTTCCGCCTGAAGAAGCACAATTTCCAAAAGATCGTCAATTCCTTGTCCACTCAGGGCAGATACCGGAATAAAAGGAACATCTCCTCCCCAATCCTCAGTTCTCAATCCGTGTTCACTGAGCTCTCCTCTTAATTTGTCCAGGTTAGCGTGTTCTTTATCAATCTTATTCGCCGCGACAATAATGGGAAGATTTGCAATTTTGGCATGATTAATGGCTTCTACGGTTTGTGGCTTTATACCATCATCCGCAGCAACGACTAAAATCGCAATATCGGCGGTTTTTGCACCACGGGCCCGCATAGAAGTAAAGGCTTCATGTCCTGGCGTATCGAGGAAAGTAATCGCTTTCCCCTTTTTCGTCACTTGGTATGCTCCAATATGCTGGGTAATTCCCCCCGATTCTCCACTCACCACTTTTGTTTTTCGGATAGAATCTAAAATACTGGTTTTTCCATGATCGACATGCCCCATAACAACAATAACGGGAGGACGAGTCTTGAGGTGTTCAGGATCATCAACCAGAAGTTTTGAAATATCCCCCCGGGCAATATCTTCAGAAGAGAGAGAAGATTCTTCCCTTTTCAGGTTTACTTCCAGATCTTCTGCGATAATGGCACAGGTATCAAAATCGATGAGCTGGTTAATATTGGCCGGCATTCCATTTTTAAGGAGGGTTGAAATAACCTGCGGAACAGGAACTCCAATTTTTTCAGAAAATTCCTTCACCGTGAGCTCGGAAGGAATTTCAACCACGCCTTCTTTTTTCTTAAAAATTTCGTCCTGCCGTTTTTTGCGTTGGAGTTTGCGTTCTAGAAGTGTTTCCTCTTCTTGTTCTTTTTTTCGTTTGCGTTCTGCTTCTTTTTCTACCCGTTTTTTTTGCGCATCTGCCGTAGCGGCTGGAGAAATTTCAATTTTTCTTAAAACTTTTGGCCCATGTTCTTTTTGGGCTTCCGCTTTCTTTTTTTCTTCTTCTTCGTCTTTTTTCTTTTGCTGATGCCGCTCCATATCCTCTTTTCCCTGTGCACCAATATGACGAAGTTGTTCAAGCGTAGAAAATGAGGCCCTTTTGGGGGCTTCATCCTCTGCTATTTTTTGAGGTACTGGAGATACAGAAATTTCTTCCTCTGGCAGATCTTCATCGGTAATCGCCGATATTTCCAACGGAACATACTCGATACCGAGTTTTTTTGCGGCGAACCGAATAATTCCCGAAGCAATGGCAAAGGGAATTTCCCGATCGGTAGGTTTTATACCAAAATTCACCTCAGAGACGAGCTCTCGAAGCTGTCGGGAAGACACTCCCAAGTGTTTGGCAACCTGTGCAGTTCTAATTTTTTGGAGCACGCGTGTAGCAATAAAATCTTTCTCAAAGTACCATGAGGGAAAGCCATTGCGCAAACATTTTATAAAAACTACAAATAAATTTCCCGCGGCTTTGCGCCCCGTGCCGGACCAATATACCCTTTTTCTTCCATAATATCTAAAAGGCGTGCCGCCCGGGCATACCCAACGCTCAATCGCCGTTGCAGAAGAGACGCCGACGCTTTTCCGGTAGACCGCACCATTTCCAGCGCTTCCTCCATTAAATCATCACTATCGCCGCTGCCGCCAGATCCGCCACTAAAACCGCCTCCAAACGAATCTTCTTCGCCTTCTTGAAAAAGAGAATCTTCAAAGAAAAATTTATCTCCCATGGTAATTTTTATACGGTTTGCAACCCGTTCAATTTCTTCTCCTGAAATATAAATTCCTTGAATACGCTTTGGACGAGACAGTTTTGGATTGGTAAACAGCATATCCCCTTTTCCCAGCAAATCTTCCGCTCCTACACTGTCTAGCACCGTGCGCGAATCAATAGAACTGGTAACCGCAAATGAAATTCTAGTAGGGATATTGGCTTTAATAAGGCCAGTAATAACATCTACCGACGGTCTTTGTGTGGCAATAATGAGGTGCATTCCCACGGCTCTCGCCATTTGCGCAATGCGACAAATCATCGCTTCCGTGTCTTTTTTGTATTCCCGCATCATCAAATCCGCCAACTCATCAATCACAATGACGATTTTGGGCAGTTTTTTTAACACTTCTTTTTCTTCTTCTTTCTCTGAATTCTTTTTCTTCATTCTCTCATCCACTTTTTCGTTATATTCCGCAATATTGCGCGCCCCAATTTTTGAAAATTCTCCCAATCGTCGCATCATCTCGGATACACACCATTTGAGAGCCGAAAGTGCTTTATTCGCCTCGGTAATAACAGGAGTTAGGAGATGAGGGATCCCGTTGTAGGGCATTAACTCAACTCGTTTCGGGTCAATAAGAATAAACCGAAGATCCTCTGGCGAGTACTCAAAAAGGAGGGAAATAAGAAACGCATTCATCCCCACAGACTTCCCAGACCCGGTTGCTCCGGCAATAAGGAGATGAGGCATTTCCGCCAAACTCTCTACAATTGGGTTACCCGAAACATCTTTCCCAAATGCTAAACGCAAATCCCCTTCCGCTTTTTCAAAGGCAGTACTTTCTAAAATTTCTCGCATAAAGACAGTTGCCCTCTTGGGGTTGGGCGTTTCAATACCCACCAGATTTTTTCCCGGAATGGGCGCTTCAATACGAACCATTTCGGCAGAAAGTGCTAACGCAAGCTCGTTTTTTAAGCCCGTAATGCGGGAGAGTTTTACATCTTCGTTGGGCTCTAACGCAAACTGCGTAACGGTAGGACCTACAAACGCACTTTTCATCCGAACAGAGATGCCAAAATTTGCCAGTTTCTCCACAATCTTTTTCCCCATTTCCATAAGCTCTGCATCGGGAATATGGATTTCAGAATTTCCTGATTTTAAAAGATCCAACGACGGTTTTTCCCAGTCAGAAAAATCTTGCTCTTCGGGAGAAAGCAGTGTTTTTTGTGCCGAATTTTTTGGCTCTCGTTTTGTCTCCGCTCTTTTAATCTCAAACCGCTGTTCAAAAAGTGTTTCCGGAGCATCTTCATTTTCCTCAGGAGGAGCGGATTTGAGGGATTTTTTTGTTTTCGGCGTGAGGAGTGCTGAAACTGACTTTTTGGGGAAAAAGAAAATCGAAAGTATCCCAAAAACAGATTGAAACACTGCCAACAAAGAAGTTTGGAAAGTGAGGAGAACCCCTACAAAAAACACCCCCAAGAGTAAAATAACCGTTCCTATATCCCCCATCCAAAGCCGAAAAATAGCACTGGATGCCACTCCAATAGTACCGCCTGCTTCGGAGTGAGGAATTGCCATTTTTTCAAACGGAATACGAATGGTATGAATAATTCCCAAAAGTCCCACAATCATAAAAAATGCCCCCAATAAAATTGCCGGCGTAATGCGGTATTCTTTGGAAGTAAAAATAGAAAATGAAAACCCAATGCACAACACTGGCAAAATCCATACCCCTATTCCAAACAAATGGCGAAGAGCCGTATTAAGAGATTCCCCCACCACGCCCAAATGATTTACAAAAGCAAGGATGAGAAGCAACCCAAAAAAGGCAAGAACAACTGCCCATATTTCCCGAGCCAGGGAAAGAGGAATAACTAAAAACGGTTTTGATTTTTTAGGAGAAACCTTGCGAGCCATAGAAAATATAATCAAGAATGACCCTTCTATTGTTGAGGAAAGGCAGTAAAAAAGCAAATAAGAGGAATCTGAAATTTGACATTCAAAAATGAGATATTATAATTTACCCCATATTTTTACCCTTCTAAAAAAATGTTCACGCTTACGAAAGAAACAGTATGGAAGAATGCAGAAGAAGTAATTCAAAAACTCAAAATAGAACTCTCCCAGGAAAAAAGCCTTGAGGATCTGAAACAACAGTTTTTTCAGTGGTGGCAAACGAGCAATATTGGGGAAATAAATGCAGAGACGGGAACTGTGCTTTTATCTGCCCTTACCAGAGACATTTGCAACAAACTCGAAGCATTATTAGAAAAGGACGAGTATTCACAGGAACAGAAAATATTTGAACAAACTCGACAGTATGTTGCCCTAAAAATTAAAATACAAGTATCAAAATTAGAATTAGGGTTAGAAAATGACATTCAGAATCTTGTCGATGAACTTCACGAATTACAACCAGGGGAAACTTGGGGACCCCATACATTAAAAGACAACATACCCACGATGCTAACATACTTATATAGAATGAAGATATTAGATGAAAAGAGTATCGCAATATTACTCGGAGATCAGAGCGAGAAAATATTATCACGGAACCCTTTCCGACTCTCCAGAAGTGACGATTCTCATGAAATCGGAGAAGAAGGAACAGCCAAGATGCTCACAATGAAGGACATAGGAAAAAACTATACTCATAGAAAACGAGACGATAGCCCTACAAATCAAAATAAGGAAAGCAAAGAACAAGCAATATTTTTAAATGCTCTCAAAAGTTTTTATGAAACAGTTTTTATTAAATCTGGGAGTGAATATTTCATACATCATCCCAACCGAGAATATGCTATATTTTCTCAATTTGAGATTCACACTCAAGGGGAGGAGTGCCATCTGGTCACTCGTTACCCATTGCTTATACAGGAACTTCAAAAAAATCGCAACCAACAAGCCATATCCGAATTAAAAGATAAGGGAATATTTATAGAATGGAAAAATAATCAGGGTTAGGGAGGTTGAAGGTTTGCAAGCGGATTCAGACACAGAATATAGCATCTTAGGTGTATAATATATCTCTCAAAGAACCTCAAAAATAAAAAAACTCCGACGAATCGGAGTTTTTTTTCTGCTTTTTGGAGCGGGCAACGGGACTCGAACCCGTGCGACCGGCTTGGAAGGCCGGGACTCTACCAACTGAGCTATGCCCGCAATAAGCACATCCCGCATACTACCAGAAAAAATATATCCCTTTCAAGTTTTTTTTTACGAAAAGTTTGACTTCACCCATAAAGCACGGAGAATAAGAAGTATCACTCCCTTTCCTATGCCCTTTGAAGTCCTCGAGAAACGGCTCCAAAAAAGACGAGAAATTGATGTTCATCGTGTAAAAAAAGCATATTTTCTTGCAGAAAAAATCCATAAAGGACAAAAACGAAAATCAGGAATCCCCTACATCCACCATCCTATTGCCGTTGCTATTAGCGTTTGCGATGCCGGACTAGAAGAAGATTCCATTTGTGCCGCCCTCCTGCATGACACCCTGGAAGATGGTGCAAACCCGGAAGAAATAGAAAATATTATTATGAAAGAGTTTGGGAAAAATGTGTATTTTTTGGTCCAAGCCCTCTCCAAAGACCCTCGTGCAGGAACAAAAGATGAACAACAAAAAGATTATCTCATCCGATTCCAAGAAGCCGCGAGTATGGATCCGGATGTGGTATTTATCAAACTTGCAGATCTCATTCATAATCTTTCCTCTATTTCGGCTCTTTCGGTGGAAAGCAAAGAAAAATGGACCAATGAATTAAAACACCAATATTATCCTATTTTTACAGAATGCTTTGTGTATATTCCCTCTATTTACAAAGACGAATACTGTGAAATGCACGAAACCCTCCACGATTTTATTGAAAAATACCACCAATCGGGAGAAGTTCCTGCGGCAGATATTGAGAGACTGTATGGAGAAAGGCCACTTTTAGCGCGATGAAAGAGCACAGAAAAAATTTTCCAAAAGGAGTTTTTTATTCGCATTTTTTTGGAGTGCTTCCAAAAAACGGCTTCTCTCTTGCAGTGCTAAAATCGATTTTTGAGGAATTTTTCCGATAGCAAGACCGGTTCTGAGCTCCTCACGCCAAATCACTAATAATCGATCGAGTCTTTCATGGAGCTCTTCCACAGAACACGCCGACCAAATTTCTGCTTCCTGAAGACTGGTGAGAAGGTTCGTATTTTGAGAAAGAATTTGAAGCGAATCCCAGAGAGATTTTTGGCGTTCAAAAAACAAGGTATCTGCCATAAGTTTTTGGAGTATTTCTGGTCTCCCTCCACACAAACGCAGGAGTGTTTCTTGTTTTTTCGTATCTTCCACTCCAACAGATAGTAACAGTGGGCGCAGAATTTCATCTGTAACAAGGGTCATTTTTTCCAAGCGAACCCGGGACAGAACTGTTGGCAAAACATGAGAAACAGAACTGGTAGTGAGGAGAAAGATAGTCTTTGGGGGTGGTTCTTCCAGAGTTTTTAAAAAAGTTCCCGCGGCCTCTCTCCCAAAGCGTTCAATATTTCTTATAATGCAGACCTTCCAAGGATCGTCCGTCGTTTCAAAGAGAAATTTGGTCAACACCTGGAGATCCTCAATACCAATGGTATCAGATCTTTTCCCCTCTTTTTTTCTATGACTTTGATCAATATTGGAGGATTTGGAGAGGATGTCCAAATCTTCTTGAACGCCGGCAATCCACAACATATCTAGGACCCGACAAGAAGGATGAGTATTTTTTCCAATTCGTTCCGAATCGTGGAGAAGAATTTCTGCTACTTTTTTTGCAAGAGCAAACTTTCCAATTCCAGAAGGACCAGAAAAAAGCACTGCATGGGGAAGCATCCCATTTTTTGCATCCAAAAGAATTCGCGCTACCAACGCATTATTGCCGACAAAAAAAGTATTCGAATCCATCATTTTTCTGCTACAGTACAGGGAGGAATGAGATTTTATAAAAAAGTTCTTGTTCTTTTCATTTTTTTTTGGTACAATCCCCTGATAATTTCTTTTTACTTGTATGAGCGAAAACCCTTGGAAAGAAGCTGGTAAAAAAATTCAAGACGGTGGAATAGATCTTTCTCATCATACAGAAAATGATGTACAAAAAGAAAGGCATCCGCACCATAAAATCGCTATTGCGATGTCGGTAGTGGGACTCATCCTCTTTGTTATTGGACTTGCCCCATTTGTTTCCGACATGGGACTGTTTAAAGCTTCTGTTGCCACAGACCCTTTAGCAAATTTACTGGGAGCACAACCCACAGATAATGTTGATCCCATCATAAAACCAGCGCAACCCAACCCTGCAGCAGTCTCTGTGCCTTCTGCAGCTACCACCACTACTAATCAATTACCTCAAAATTCTCCTGCGGCTAATGGCGTTGTAATGCCTAATGGCAATACCGGTTCTACAACCCCCGGCACCAATGGAACTCCAGGAACTCCAGCGGCTACCAATGCCGGTAATACCTTACCATGGCCATCTTTCACTCCCACGCCCTCTCCTACCAATGGCGCACCTATGGGAGGAGGAACTCCTCAGAGTTTAGATACTCTTCTGGGGAACACAAATCCTGTCACCACTCCCGCACCAGCCGCAACAATAACCCCGAACACTGTTCCCCCAGAAGCAAATCCTCATACCGGAGCAACGGACAAGGGAAATGCTGTAGGAGGTCCAACCACGGGAACAAAAACGGCTACCACTGGGAAAAATACTACGGCTAAAGCCACTCACGCTGCCGCTGGAATTTCCCCAAAAAATGTAAAAACAGGACCGGAGGATATTTGGATTGTACTCGCTCTTTGTCTCTTTGGTGCCGTTATCATTCGATCACGAAAAGAACTCTTTTCTTCTAAACCACAGTATTAAAACAGAGAAATAAGTTTTCTCACTGGTATCTATACCCTTAAACACGAATCGCCGTTTATCGTGCTATACCAAAAGATTTCTTCCCTCGTATATCCCCATGACATCTACCCCAAAATCTCCCAGCACACCACCCACAACAGCTCCAAAGCTGTCTTCGGCGGAACTCAAAAAAATTCGAGAAGCAGAAAAAATATTCCAACAGGGAATGACCGGAGTACGAGATCTCATTTCGCCTTCTTCCATGGAGGTTTCTTTTCGAGATATTCATATTGGAGACCGATACTCGAAAACTTTTTATGTGCACGCCTATCCGCGATTTATTGAAGCGAATTGGCTTTCTCCCGTTATAAATCTCGATGCGACCATTGATGTCTCCATGTTTATTTACCCACATGACTCGGGAGATATTATGAAAATCCTCCGCAATAAAGTGGCACAAATGAACTCCACCATGCACATGGACCGCGAACGAGGAATGGGACGAGATCCTTCTTTAGAAGCGTCTTTACAAGATGCCGAGGAACTGCGAGACCAACTGGCACGGGGAACAGAAAAATTTTTTCAATTTGGACTCTATTTTACGCTTCACGCCGATAGCATAGAAAAAATACAAAAAACGCAAACCGTTATCGAGTCTCTCCTGGGAGGCAAACTCATCCTCACAAAATCTGCCGATCTCCAACAAGAACAAGGATTCAGGTCTACCATGCCAATATGTACCGACGAACTGGAAATTTTCCGAAACATGAATACCGCTCCCCTGTCTTCCAGTTTTCCATTTACCAGTTTGGAGCTCACATCAAACACTGGAATTTTATACGGTATCAACCGGCACAATAATTCGCTCATTATTTTTGACCGCTTTTCTCTGGAAAACGCTAACTCTGTAATATTTGCCAAATCAGGAGCAGGAAAGTCATTCGCGGTAAAACTGGAAATTCTCCGGTCCCTCATGTTTGATACCGATGTTTTAGTGATTGACCCGGAAAATGAATACGAACGACTCTGCCAATCGGTAGGAGGAAGCCAAATTAAAATCAGTCTCAATTCGACCCAGCGCATTAACCCGTTTGACCTCCCTTCACCATTAAAAGACGAAATTCTTCACCCAGGAGATCTTTTACGGTCGAATATTATTTCTCTGGTGGGACTCTTTCGGCTGATGTTGGGAGGACTCACACCCACAGAAGAAGGGATTTTGGACCGTGCCATTTTGGATACCTACGCCCTAAAGGGGATAACCATGGAAATGGAGGATCCATCCCAGATCGAAGCACCCATTCTATCGGATCTCGAAGCAGTTTTAACCCGAATGCAAGGGGCACAAAGCCTTCTAGATCGCCTTTCCAAATTTACCCATGGAACCTATTCTGGTCTTTTAAATGCGCAAACAAATGTGGATGTCGACAAAAAAATGGTTGTTTTTCATATTCGAGATCTCGAAGATGAATTACGCCCCATTGCCATTTATACCATTCTCAATTTCATTTGGAATCGAGTGCGGTCAAATCTCAAAAAACGAATTTTAGTGGTGGATGAAGCATGGTCTCTCATGCAGCACCAAGATAGTGCGAAGTTTTTATACGGACTGGTAAAACGCGCCCGAAAATATTATTTGGGGGTCAGTACCATTACCCAGGATGTGGAAGATTTTTTATTAAGCCCGTATGGCAAGGCAATTATTACCAATGCCTCCATGCACCTCTTACTCAAGCAATCTCCCACGGCGGCAGATATTTTGGCAGAGGTTTTTCACCTCAGCAAAGGAGAAAAGTACCTGCTCCTGAATTCCGAAATTGGGCAGGGAATATTTTTTGCGGGGCTCGATCATGTGGCGATACAAATTATTGCCTCTTACACAGAAGAAAAAATTATCACCACCAATCCAGAAGAAGTAATAAAAATAAAAGCGGAATTGGAACAGATTTAATCACTTCCCCCCCCCCTTAAAAGAGGGGTATCGAAGGCGGGGGGTGAAAAAGCACGCTAAAAGAACTTCGGCATATCTATATTTTCTTTTACTTTTTCTCCATATGAAAACCTAGATTTTAATTCGAAGTGCAACAGAGTGAATTAAAATGAGGAGGAGTT
>JBAXIU010000024.1:0-21343 GCA_037138215.1 Candidatus Peregrinibacteria bacterium
ATGTTCGCTCTCTATTGTTTCCCCTGTTGCACTTCGAATTGAAACTTAGGAGAGACTGCCAATTTTGAACATGTAAAATAAGGTGTTCTGGTGCGTATTCATTTGAAAAATTCACTGCTTCCTCCATATTTTTTACGAGCAAAATAAAACTTTTTTGGAGACTTTTTTCAATATATTCTTTTCTTCCCAGAAGAGATTTTTGCTCTTCTATTTTTTGTAACACTAATTTTGAGAGGGCTTCAGACGAAGTCACCAAAACCGACTGAGAATCCGCACCGTGTTCCGCTTGGGAAAGAAGATCTGCTGCTATAAAATCAGGATTCCCCGTTTCATCGGCAATAACCAAGACTTCACTGGGACCCGCTGGCATATCTATTGCTGTGTGTGATGAAACAAGAGTTTTTGCCGCCGTTACAAACTGATTTCCAGGCCCAAAAATTTTATCCACCTTGGGAACGCTTTCTGTTCCATACGCCATGGCAAAAATAGCCTGTGCTCCACCGGCTTTTATAACGGTACATCCTCCACACACTTCTACCGCAAAAAGTATTTCCGGAGCGATACTTCCATCTTTTCTGGGGGGGGGTACACAAAATAATTTGCTCGCATCCGGCAAGGCGAGCAGGAACAAGGAGCATGAGGACAGTGGATACCAAGGGCGCCGTACCACCCGGAACATAGAGTCCCACACGAGAAACCGCTCGAAATTCTTTCCAACATTCTACACCATCAGTAGTAACCACCCGATTTGATTTTTGAAAATGTGTTTGAGTGTGAAAGGTTTCAATGTTTTCTTTTGCTTTTTGTACTGCGTTCTTAAGAGCTCTTGAGATATTTTTTTGGGCATCTTTTTTTTCTGTATCAGAAACGATAAGAGAAGAGAGATTAACCCCATCAAACTTTTTTCCGAGTTCCAAAAGTGCACCGTCTCCATTTTTGAATACTGCCTCTCCAATATCTTTTACAATAGAATACACACTCTCTTGCATATCAGCGTTTCGAAGGCAAAGATTTTGTTTTTTTTGATCAGAAAGAGTAAGAAGAGAAAAAATTTTCATAAGGAGGTATAAGAAATTTAGCGAATCACCCGTTCAATAGGCTGGATGAGAATTCCACTCGCACCGAGTTCTTTGAGCTTTTTGATAATTTCCCAAAAATACTCATCTTCAGGAACTACGGAGTGAAGTGCTACCCAATCGGGATTCAGAAGGGGCATAATGGTGGGACTATCCAATCCAGGAAGTACTTTTTGTATCTCTATAAGCGCCATTTTTGGCGCATTACAAATAATAGACTTCAAAATTTTGGCTTCTAAAACAGAATTAACGCGCAAAAGCACTTCTTCAACCAAACTTTTTTTTGCAGATTCCAAATTATTTCGCTGCGTAAAACACACTTCCGAAGTCATCATTTTTTCAATTTCCACCAAATTGTGACTTCTGAGAGTGTTCCCAGAGCTCACAAGATCGCAGATCGCATCCGCTATCTCTAAAGCCGGTGCAATTTCTACCGATCCTTGCATCTCAATAATATCAGCAGAAACTCCTTTATCTTTTAAAAATGTTTTTAAAAGTCGTGGATACGAAGTCGCAATGCGTTTCCCCTCTAAACCCTTAAGAGTAGTAATATCTCCACCTTTGGGAACCGCTAGAGAAAGGGAACATCTCCCAAAATTCAATTCTTTTGTAATGCTGAGGAGATCTCTTTTTTCAGATTCAAAAATCGTATTTTGCCCCACAATAGCCATATCAACAATTTCATCTGCCAAAAGTTCTGGGATATCACTATTCCGAAGAAAGACAATTTCCAGAGGGAAATTTTTTACCCGCACTGAAAGCTCTCTATCACGCACAGAAAATAAGAATCCTGCTTTTTCAAGCAGAAGAAGAGACTCATCCCCAATACGCCCTTTTTTTTGAACAGCAAGCCGAAGGAAAGAAGAAGAAGAAGAAGAAGAAGAAGAAGAAGAGTAAATACTCATTTTTGAAAACGAGAAAGTGCCGCTTTATACCCTCCTTCTCCATTTTGGAGCCAAAAAGAAATGCGTGCCACAGTAGTCGTAGAAAGCCCAGTTTTTTGGGCAATTTCACGGTACGGAATTTCGTCTTTTAAAAGAAGAACCGCCTGCCACCGGAGTGACGCCTGAAAAAGCTCTTCTTTGGTGAGGAGGTCACGCAAAAAAGAACAAAGCTCGTCTGTTGTGTTAAGGCTTTTAATTGTCTCTGCAAGGTTTTCTACCGCCGTAGTTTTCCACGAATTATCCATTTTATTGTATTAATGCGTTAATACAATAAAAAATAAAATACTATCCGTCAAGAAAAAAAGGGAATCCCTATTCTCCGTTCGCTTGTATTTCCCCTAAAAACCCTGGAGAAAGAAATATTTCTTCCTCTTTACTAATAAGGAGGGCTTGTAAACCCTCTGTCTTACAAAGGATTTGCGCATCGTCATATCCCAGTGCAAAAAGTGCAGTAGAGTAGCCGTCCGCCATAATTCCTGTTGTTGCCTGGGCAGAACAAAAAAGCATATTTTGGGCAGGTGTTTTGGTTCGGGCATCTACCAAATGGTGCCGATTGCGCCATCGACGCTTAAGGGGACTGCTGGATGCCAGAAAAAAATTATCCACTTCCACTTCTCCCATGCTTTTTGTGGCGTCCAGAGGATGCTCAAAAAAACATTTCCAGGGCTCATCTGCTTCATTTTTCCCGCGGGCATAAATATCTCCGCCGGCATTAATAAAAACATGGGGAAAATCGCTTAGGATTTTTTCCATTTGGTCCAAAGCATAGCCCTTTCCGATGGATCCGAATTCTATCGGAGCACGAAGAAAAACTTCACGATCGCCTTGGAGTTCAAATGCCCCCGTTTCGCCATTTCCGTATTCTTTTCCTAATTCATATTGGGCATTGTATCCCCAACTCTCTAGCACTGTTTTCACACTCAATGAAAATGCCCCAGAAGTTTGATCTTCCAGCATTTTTCCCGTTTTGAGGAGAAAAAAACATTCCGGAGAAACGGTTTGCCATTTCCCAAGGTTGCGATTCATTTCGTCTAAAATATTTCCCGAAAGAAATCGTGAATATGTCTTCTCAATGCGAAAAGCCTCCTGAAAAGCGTTCCCTATAGCAGGTATGGGAGAAGAAGCGGGGGAGTGCACCACAATTCGAACACTCGTTCCCAAAACTTCTCGAACCGATTCGTACATACTATTTTGTAGTAGCCTCTTTTTCAATGGCGTTTAATGCAGTGGCGAATGCTTTTGAAGTCTCAGATGCGCCACTGACATATCCCATTTGTTTTGCTTGAGAAATGGTTTTTCCGATAATTTTTGATTGGACATCCTTTTTAAATCCATCTGCATATTTTATTGCCGTTTTCCCATTGGGATCGGGAATAACCTCAATCGCAGTAATTTTTGCATCCTGAAGGGTGGTTTTCACATCAATATAAAATTTATTCTCTTTCACCGAATATTCCTGACGATGGCTATAACTTCCTCCTTTTACCGACGGAAGACTGGATTCAGTATTGGGCGCAGCAGGATTCATTCCGCAAGCACTGAGAAGGAAGAGTGACAAAAAAGCACCTCCGAATGATATTTTTTTGTTCATGGTAAAAAAAGAAAAAGTATAGGACGAGCCTATCAAACTTTTTCTAAAACGCAAAATTTTATACCCGCCTCCCGTATCGAAAAAAGAAAAATACAATCCCTCCACAGAAGAACAATGCTCCTAAAAAGAGGAAAACTGCCGGTCCGGTATCTGTAGTCCGGTTTGGATACGAAATAAGAGGATTGGCAGAAGTCACATACGAACCTTTTCCTATGGGTGTCGCATTGGCAGAGGGATAATCTGCAGTCAACACTTCTCCGTTATTTCCCAGAGGAGAGAGCCGAAAAAAATAGGCTCTTCCCGGAATAAGGTCTTCAATCACTTTATTCGTGGTCCCTGCAGGAATTTTTCTACTCGCACGGTACACATTTGCCTCCACCCCGTAGTCAACGCGGTATTCTTTTAGGCCGGTCCCAGTAAACGCATCCCACGAAAGAATAGCCGAATTTTCTCCAGAAACAGCTTTAAAATGGTATCCTTCTGGCGCTGCGGGATGAAGATCTTCTGTAGGCGTAGGAGTAGAAGTGGGACCACCCTCTGCCGGAGTAACCGCAATCGCAGAGGTTTTTAGCCCCTCTTTTCCATCGGTATTAATAGCGGAAACCGCAAAAAATCGTTTTTCTCCGGGAGTAAGAGCATCTATTTTCACACTATTGGTTTCTCCTGAAACACTTTTTGCACGGGTGAGGTTTTGTTCATCTTTCCCAGAGTGAATGATATACATCACCACTTTGGGGGTAATATCCGTCATGGGATCCCATGAGAGCTCTGCACCACCACCAATAGGAACTGCTTTAAAATTTTTGGGCGCTGGAGGCGTACCAGAAAGTTTATCTTTTACTTCGAGTTTTTGATCAACTTTTTTAGAGGTCACATTTCCTGTCCGATCGGTGAGGGTGATAGTAATATCATAACTCCCCTGTGTTTTTGGCGCAGCAGTGGTCAATTCATAAGTTCCGGGGGTGGCAACACTCTCTTTTAAAAACTCATCTTCTCCGTTTACCGTTACTTTTGCGGTATCCAAACCGGTTTCAGAAAGGGCAGAAAAAAGCACTTGAGATTCCGTTTCTACTGCTTCTGTTGAGTAAAGGTGAAAATCTTTCAGTACCGGAGGAACGGTATCCACTTCAAACGAGACCACAGAGGAAGTCTCTCGAGATCCTTCGGTTTGCATCACATACGCCGTATGTTTCCCATCTCCTGTTTTTGTCAGCGTTCCACGAAATTCCCCCTTGGCATCCACCGAAAGCGTCGTATTTACCTGGTCATCCAGAAAAACCTTTATTTCACTATTTGCTTGTGCCAGTCCAGTAATCAAAACATCACCGGAACCAAATTTTGCATTTTGTTGTGGAGTAGTAATGTTAATTTTGGAAGACCCCGAAGGATTAGTATTGGTAGTTTTTTCCGTTACCGACACCGTTTTTAAGCCCGAAAGCGCGGTATTTATTTTTTGATTTACCGTGTCATATTCATACACTTCAATATGCTGTGTCCCAATTTTTGAGAAAATAAGCGCCAGTGGAAATGTAAATTCCCCCTGATCTTCCGTAACAAAGGTATATTTTCCTCCTTGCCCCGGAAGGGTAGATTTATCATCATCTGGCGTTTTAATAATAATGGTCTTCGTATAATTTTTTACCACTTGCTGGTCTTTATCCAAAACTTGAATGGTCAGGTATTGTTGATCACTATTGACCGCTACTTGATCGGGAAAAGTAATTTTAAAGGATGCTGGCTCTCCAAAACGAGGAGCAGCGAGAGCACCAGAAGATAATGCAGAAGCTGTTGTCCCAGCCACAACAGGAGTTGGGGAAGGGACAGGATTATTATCCACAGATAATCCGGAAATATTTGCAGAAAGAGACGATGACCAATGCGAAGATGCAGCAGCAGAAGAAGAAAAGAACGAAATACTCGTTCGACTGTTCAGCACCGTTCCAGAAATTTTTTCAATCGCAGAAAAAGTCCCCGTGCCTTCTTGTGGAGAAGCGACTTGAAAGGTTGCCTCACCTCGGGCATTTGTTTGTGCCGTTTCGGGTGAAAACTGGTCAGCCGCTCTGGATGCCACGAGCGTTATAAACTTCCCCTCCACAGGGTTCCCGTATTTATCCACCAAATGCGCCACAATACTTCCCGTAGTCCCCATTTTTAAAGAGGTCGGAGAAGCCGTAAGGGTGGAATCCGCCAGGGAAAGATTGTCAGGATAAACAGTGAAAGAAAATAGTGGTCCATCATCATAAGTTTGTCCATCTCTTACCGCAGTAGCAGAATATTTTCCTGCAATGCGAGTAAGCCCTCCAGAAACTGTTGCTTGTGCATATCCCTTACTATTACTTTTCGCCGGAAACTCTCTCCTCATTCCCGTAGGATCCTGAATAAAAAACGAAATATCCTCATACGGCTTGGCATATGTAGTAGAGAGAGTGGTTTCATATCCCGCAATGGTATCCGAAACCTGGAGGTGAAGTGGCGCCGATTGCGCCAAAGGACCTACTCCAAACAGAATAATTCCCAAGGACACCATCACGCCGGCTGCGATTAAATACGGATTCTTCAAGGATTGTATGTGTAAAAATCTGGTCATTGTATCAGAAAACCAAAAATATTTCAACAAAAAGTCGTTCTTTTCTTGATTTTCATGTTTGTTTTCTGAGAGAATACAAAAGTGTATTTTTTAGGGCAGATACCAGAGTGGCCAAATGGGGCGGACTGTAACTCCGCTGGCTTCGCCTTCGAAGGTTCGAATCCTTCTCTGCCCACCAGTTTTTTATAACAAAGCCATTACCCATGGTTAATTTCTCCTACAGGAGAAACCGGTGCAGGAGTAAACGGAGAGGGAACAGAAAGTGCAGGAGTAACAACATCTGCAACAGGAGTATTCGTTACTTCTGGTGTTTCTGATACCCCAGCGGCACGAATCATACTTTTCCCTCCTTTATACAGCCCGGCAGTTACCAGTCCAATCAGGAGCCCTGAAAGTCCGGCATCAATGAGCGCATTTTGGTCTCCTCCCGCTCGAAACGCGAACAAAACAGAGAAAGCAACCCCAAAAAAAATTGCCGCCAAAGGAGTATATTTCGGAGAAACCCCGTAATATTTTACTAGCTCGGAAAGTCCTGCAACCAAAGCCCCAATTTCAACCGGAGAAAAATTGGTTTCCATAAAAAAAGAAAAAAAGACTAAAAGTTTTTTATATCTTTCGGATCGTTTCCGCTGCGCAGGCGTTTCATAAGTTTTGCCATTTTAATGGGGTTCATCCAGCTAAAGAAAGAAGCATCTTTTCCATCCTGCTCTTCTGCAACTTTTACATTAGGGCCTTGTTTGCACAAGCCCAAACACTGTGTCTGCCGAAAAGTAATGCCGCCATCCTCAAACGATTCTACGGTAAAATCGGTAATCCCATGCTCATTGCAACAGCGTTCCCATACATATTGGGAAGCCCTTTTTTTACACGCTTTGGGAGAGGTGCACACCGAAACAAGGTATTCCTTCTTCTTCTTTTTTCCGTTTTCTCCTGGTATTGCCTCAGCCATACAAAAAAATAATATCGGGAATATTATGCGGAGAAAACAAACTCCTGACAAGGCGAACCGTAAGCTCGTAAAAACAGAAACAAAAAGGGTGTCCGTTAACGGGTAAAAAGGGAGTTTTTCCAGAGAAGGTGAAGGTGCATGATAAAATGCTTTGTGATATTCTCAGGAAGAATTTTGAGATTTTTACCCCTTTTTTATGTTCCCCCCCTCTTCCCGCTTATTTTTTAGCGCTTTGGCATGTACTTTTTTGTTTCTTTTTACGCCGGTGCAAGGGTTTGCGGAAATTCAAGAAGAAAATCCATACACCGCTTGTGATATTGCATGGGCAAATCAACATAATGGCACAGCCCCTATCTCTGCTATTACAAGAGAAGAATCAAATCTTTTGAGAAGTATTTTTGGAAAAACGGTAAAAAAAGAACAAGTAGCGAAAAATGAGAAAGGAGAAATTATTTGTATTTTCGGTGCCTATTCAAAATTTAAGAAACTTTCACCAGAGATTCGAAAACTAACGGCTCTTCAGGGGCTTGATATTTCTCAAAACACCATTACAAGTCTTCCAAAAGAAGTAGGATATTTGGTAAATCTTCAGGATTTGAGAATTCTTGGCAATAATATTATAACTATTCCCTCTGAAATAGAGGAACTCATCAATCTTCGGTATCTGGATATTTCTGTGAACCAATTAATGATTATTCCCCCTGAAATAGGTAATCTCATCAATCTTCAAACTTTGTATTTTTGGCGTAATCAAATCACAAAACTTCCGCCTGAAATAAAGGGACTCAGCAATCTTCATAATCTAGATCTTGCTTATAATAAACTTACCAATCTTCCCCCTGAAATTGGAAATCTCAACAAACTACGGAGGTTAGGTCTTTTTTATAATCAACTCACCACTCTTCCCCCTGAAATAGGGAAACTCACAGACCTTCAACACCTATATCTTGGAAATAACCAAATCTCCACCATCCCCCCTGAAATAGGCAATCTCATCAATTTACAAATGTTAAACCTTTCTTATAATCAACTCACCACTCTTCCCTTTGAAATTGAAAATCTCACCAATCTACAATATATATATTTTTTCGGTAATCAATTTTCTAAATCAGAAAAAGCCCGTATTAAAGCCATTTTTAAAGAAGGAGTGGTGGATACGGAGGGACTTATTTACTAAAACTTTAAACCTGTTCTTCAAAATTTAAAAGCCCCTGTTTATTACAAGCCCCACAAAACCTGGATTGCTTCTCCCGCCAAGCGGGATCGCAATGACGGAACATTCCTCATTTGGGCAAATACGCAGATTTGCCCCTACAGGACGGGAAATTTCAAACTCCAAATCCTTAATTTCTCTCTTACCCCTTCTTTATGAAACTCGGATACATTGGTCTTGGAAAAATGGGACTGGGCATGGTGGAACTGCTTTTGGAAAAAAAGCACGACATCATCGCCTACGCGCCCAGCACATCATCGCAACAAAAAGCATCTGCAGTGGGCGCTACGGCGGTTTCGTCTCTGGCAGAATTGGTACACGATCTCCCGACTCCTCGAACAGTGTGGCTTATGGTTCCCCATAAAGCGGTAGACGGCGTTTTAGAGGAACTCATTCCTCTTTTAAACGCCGGAGATACCATTATTGAAGGAGGAAATTCCCCCTACAAAGAAACCATTCGCCGCGCAAAAGAAATAGAAGCAAAAAATATTCGATTTTTAGATATTGGTGTGAGTGGTGGTCCATCCGGTGCGCGTAACGGTGCGTGCCTTATGATTGGCGGAAAAAAAGACCTGTACGAAGAATACATTCCACTGTTTCAAGATATTGCTGCCGAAGGAGCGTATTCATACCTAGGGAAATCCGGAGCGGGGCATTTTGTAAAAATGGTGCACAACGGGATTGAATACGGCATGATGCAGGCAATAGGCGAGGGGTTTGAAGTGCTCAAAAAATCGGATTTTGCGTTGGATTTGCAGGAAGTTTGCCACATTTATAACCGGCAAAGCGTTATTACTTCTCGGCTTACCCAGTGGCTGGAAAAAGCATTTCATGAATACGGAACGGATCTCAATGGGATTTCTGGATCTATTGCTCAAAGTGGAGAAGGGTTGTGGACATTAGAAACCGCGCAAGAACTAGGGATTCCTGTTCCCATTATCGAAGGTTCTGTAAATTTCAGAAAACAATCAGAGGGGAATCCCAGTTTTACCGGACAAGTGGTTTCGGCGCTCCGCAACCAGTTTGGGGGACATGAAGTAAAAGCGTAGCAGTTGTCTTGTTTTTTCTATGAAAAAATTCCAGATTCAATCCTTTTCCACCAAATCTCAAGCACTTCAAAGTGCTGCAGAAACTATTACCCATTTTTTAGGCGAATTTTCAACAGTTCCCATTCTCTTGCTCGCTTCTGGCGGTTCGGCATTAGAGATTTTTACAAAAACCCAGTTTCCACAGAATCCGAAAAACATAACCCTTTCGGTTTTAGATGAGCGGTACAATAGCGATCCGACTATCAATAATTTCGCCCAACTCTCTGCCTTGGAGTTTTTTACTCCTTTTGTACAGTCTGGAGGAAAAATTATAGATACGCGTCCAAAAGAAGGAGAAACCTTAGAAGATCTGGCAAGTCGCTTTGATACAGCACTAAAAAATTGGAAAACAGAAAATCCAAACGGAAAAATTTTTATCACCCAAGGAATGGGATTAGACGGGCACACAGCAGGGATCATACCCTTTCCGGAAAATTCGGAACAGTTCACCACTACTTTTGAAGATGCAGAAAAATGGGCAGTAGGCTACAATGCCGGAGAGAAAAATCAGTATCCGCTTCGCGTTACCACCACTCTGTCTTTTTTACGGGACGCAGTGGACCAGTCTCTCGTTTTTATTACCGGAGCCACAAAAATTGCTCTCCTCCAAAAAATTCTGGAAGAAAATAAACAGCTGTGCAATGCGCCCATTGGCATTCTTAATACCATGAAACAGTGCATCATTCTTGAGTCTCCCCTATGACCGTTCCATCCCTTACCCCTATGCAACGGCAGTACCAAGCGTTAAAATTGCGTGTTTCAGATGCGATTTTGTTTTTTCGCCTCGGTGATTTTTACGAAATGTTTGGAGACGATGCGGCAGAAGCCTCAAAAATACTGGAAATAACCCTTACTTCCCGCAACAAAAATGCCGAAAACCCCGAACCCATGTGCGGTATTCCTCATCATGCGGCAGAAAATTATTTGGCAAAACTCATAAAGGCGGGCAAAAAGGTGGCTATTGCCGAGCAAGTGTCAGACCCCACCGCTCCTGGGCTTACGGAGCGGGATATTGTAAAAATTATTACACCGGGAACCACTTTTTCGGAAAATATTTTAGAAACGAAAAAATCAAACTATCTCGCTGGATTTTTTGGCGATTCTTCTTTTTCTCTTGCCCTTTGCGAGGTGAGCACTGGAGATATTTTCGTCATCAAACGCGATACTTTTGAAGAAATTTTTGCCGAAATCCAAAAATTTCGTCCTGCAGAAGTGGTCTTTTCTCCTGAGCAATTTACGGTTTTTTCAAAACCATTTTCTGCTCTTCGTATCGCGCTTTCTCGTCAATTTCTTCCTAAAAATCCATCTCAATTTACTAGTGAGTTTTTTGGTGTTCAAACTCTTAAAGCCTTTGGAATTCATGAAGAACAAAGCAGTATTGCCGCTTGCGCGCTTCTGCTTCTCTTTTTGCAAGAAACGCAAAAATCGTCCCTCTCCTACCTCTTCGGCATCAGAAAATACGACGATTCCGAGCGGCTCCCCATGGATATTCAGACCCTCAAAAATCTGGAAATTTTTCAAGGCAGTAATGGAGATGAGAATGCCTCACTGCTATCACTTTTAGACGAAACAGAAACGGCAATGGGCGGACGATTTTTGCGCAACACCATGCTGGCTCCCCTCAAAAAAGAGGATGACATTCTTCGGCGCATTGCAGGTGTTGCGGAGTTGGCGGAGAATTCTTCCCTTTTGAGCAGCATTCAAAAATGCCTCAAAAACACGGGAGACATGGAGCGCATTATCGCCAGGCTTTCTACCGGTAGGGGCACCCCACGCGATTTGGTCGCCCTTAAAAAATCACTCCTGGCTATCCAAGAGTTAAGCGCCATACTGAAAAATTCTACTTCTCCGGTTTTACAGGAACTACAAAAGGAATTAGAAGAGGAATTTTTATAAATTATTCAACGCTGCGAGAATGGCATCCGGATCTTCTTCTTCTCGGGCTTCTTCCTCTTTGCGTTTTCGTTCTTCCGCTTGTTTGCGTTTTTCCGCCTCCATTCGTGCAATATCCTCTGCGGAAACTTCTGGTACTTCTCCCATGGGCGCCGGAGCCGCGTATTTTTTATCGATTTCTGCGAGTTTCCGTTTTTCGGTGTCCAAAATATCTCGCAATTCTTTCACCTGATCTTCCGTCATTACCGGTAAAACCTGCAACCAGTAATTCCGCTCTTGGTCATTCATGGACTGGCTCTCCAAAATAAGCACCACCAGGTCGGGAAATTTTCTTTGCGTTTCATCCGGAATTACCACAGCGGGGTTTGTGGCTATGGGAGCGGTAGGAGTAGTGGTATCGTCGGGCATGGGGAAAGAATTAAGAATTAAGAATTTGGAATTTCGTAGGGGCGGTGCCCGAATGTTCCGTCATTGCGAGGAGGAACGACGAAGCAATCCAGGATAAAGAATTACAAATGAAAAACTACAAATTTGGAGGGTGTGGAACAAAATTTTTCTCCCCATTTTACCACTTCTCTTCACACTTCTCAATCTTTATTCCCGAAAAAATACTCTAAAATTGCTGTGGAAGTGTGCATTCTACATTCCGCTTCGTCAAAGATTTTTGATTGTGGTCCGTCAATAACCGCACGAGAGACTTCTACATCTCTATAAGCGGGTAAACAGTGCATAAAAATGGCACCCGCATTGGCCTTTGCAAAAAGCTCCGGAGTCACTCCAAATCCTGCAAAATCAATAAATCGCTCGGTTCGCTCTGCTTCCAGCCCCATAGAAACCCAAGTATCCGTCACCACTACATCTGCGCCTTCTACTGCCTCATCAGGAATAGAAGTACGAGCAATATCTCCACCATTTTTCTCTGCCAGGTCTACAATTTCTTGCCACTCTTTTTTAGGAATTTCATATCCGGGAGGGGTGGCAATAGTAAAGTGCATCCCTAAAAGGGCGCACCCTTCGGCTAAACTCGTGGGCACATTACATCCGTCTCCTACAAACGCCACACGCTTTTTTTGAAAATCTTCTCCAAAATGCCACCGAATGGTTTGAAGATCGGCAAGCGTTTGCATGGGATGCGCAAGGTCAGAAAGAGCGTTAATAACCGGAACCGAAGAAAGCTCTTTCATTTTTTCTAATTCGGAATGGAGAAAAACCCGGGCAAAAATAGCATCACAAAAGCGATCCAGATTATGGACGACATCCGAAAGAGTTTCTCTGGTGCCCGAAACTTCTCGGCCATCGATAATAATCGTGTTTCCTCCGAGCATATTTGCAGCACAGCTAAAGCTTACCTTTGTCCGCAACGAAGGCTTCTCAAAAAACACTGCAATATTTTTTCCAGTAAGAATCGGCTCGTAAGGTTCCCCTATTTCTCGTCTTTTCCGAAAGTACTCTGCCCGCTCTATAAGGTGTAAAAGCTCATCCCCGGTGAGGTCTGTAATGCGGAGAAAGTGGTTCATAGTGAAAAGAATTTTTGCATACGGTAGTATAGGGAACAGAACAAACTTTGTCATCCTTTCTCGTGTTTCAAAAATTCACTCCCCACTTTTTTTCTCAGGCGCTTCAGACTTTATATCCCAAAGTGGATCGCTTTTTAAACGGAGAAACAGATTTTCAGTTCCTCATGTCTATTATGCTTTCGGCACAAATGACGGATAAAGGCGTAAATAAAGCTACTACCCCACTTTTTGTCCTCGTAAAAACACCAGCAGATGTGGTAAAAATGGGACCAGAAAAACTCTACCAATTCGTAAAATCGGTAAACTATGCGCCCACAAAAGCCAAAAATATTTTTAAAACGGCACAAATTTTGTGCGAGCAATTTGAAGGGAGGCTCCCAAAAACACGCAAAGAACTGATGACTTTGCCCGGAGTAGGCGCTAAAACAGCAGGAGTATTTACCGTACAAAAAGGCTATGAGGCAGCGTTTCCGGTAGACACCCATGTGGCACGCGTAGCGCGAGCCTTTGGATTTACAACAGAAAAAGACCCATCAAAAATAGAAAGGGATCTCCAAAAAATATTCCCGAAAGAAGAATGGTTGCCACTGCATTTACGAATAATTTTATACGGACGGAATGTTGTAACAGCACGAAAAATACCCCAATCGCCGAAAGAGGCGTTTGAGGAACTGGAGAGGGTATTAAGAATTGGGAGTGTGTAGGGACAATCTATGGCTTTTTTATTTTCCCCATAAATTCTTGGAGCCAATGGGGGAGTTTTGAACAGAACGGGGTAGTAGGGATTCGAGGATCGCGATGCTCTAAATGAGCAATTAAATTCTCAATTCTTACGGGGAGCGAATCATTTGGGTTTATCACTCCTAATGCTTCTAATTCATGATTTATTGCATCTGCTTCGTTCATGTCCGGTGGCTCTGGATCAGGAAGGTCTAATTCGGGGGGATCAGGAAACTTCTCACTCATATAAACAGAGAAGAGAGGATGTATAATATTCTTTTTTGTGAATCTTTTATGGAGATTTATGAAGAATGTTTTTCGTCTTTTATAAGAATCTCCACATGCTGTCGAGTTTTGGGGTCGTACTTGCGAAGTGCCTTAATTTTATCGGTGTTTTGCCGAAAGTTATTAATATAGAGATGCGCAACAATATTCTTCCCTACTTTTGATCGGGCTACAACCGCCTTTTTTTTCTTTCCTCGTGGCATATTAATATACAAAATAGCTGGTCTATTTTTTCTGAAAAAAGCCAAAGGGTCAAGTTTTTCTTGAAAAAAAACAAAAAAAGTGCAATAATACACAGAAATTTTCTTTACTTATGAGTGAAATAGAAAACATAACCCCCGAACAAAAGGCAGACGCGAGCCAAAATAAAGATATTGCGGCATTTGCATACACGCTTCTTTTTGCCCCCATTCTCCTCATTACCAGACGAGAAAGTCCGTTTATTTTGTTTCATGCCCGACAAGCGCTAATTTTATTTATTTTTGCCGTTATTTTTTGGTCTTTTGCTGGACCTCTGCGATATTTTAATATTTTTGTTTTGGTGGGCTGCGCCGTAGGGTTTTTGCACGCCATGGGAGAAGAATGGTACCAAATGCCCTTTGTGTACGAATTTTCCAAAGGAGGTATTTCTCCTTCTTCCGTTTGGGCACATACTAAAAATGTGTTGCTCTTTCTGGCTCGCATATTTGCGGGGATCCTTCCCAAAAAAATTGCGGAGAAAATAAATCTGGGAGAGGAAGAACCAGCAGAAGAAAGTGCATTAGGAGAACGAATGGGCGAAATAGAAAAATTCTTCTGTATTGAAAAATATTTTCGGCAACAGCCTCTTCGCTCCTGTTCAGAAGATTTTCAAACCCGTATTGAAGCTGTTTTACAAAATTTTCGGCTTCATGATGAAAAAATGACCATTCGCTCTGAAAATGATGTATTTTTTCTTTCGGGGACTTTCGGGAAAGTGGTTTTAGGAGGCTTTAGCGAGCAATCCTTTTTTGTAGGATTCTCCAAAAAAGCCTTTCCAAAACATCGTCCAAAGTTTCATTTGGGGGATTTTGGAATTGAAGAGGTGAAAAAGGCGGAAATGGGAACCTATTCATTTCTCTAGAAGGGCGGAGACAAAAAAGTCCATGGATTTTTCACTCCTTTTGAGGTATTATTGGGGCAATTTTTTGTTTTTCTATGCGAAAATGTGCGGCTTGCCAAAAAAATCTTACTGCTCAAAATCTTTTTGGATATGAGATTGATGTGTGTACCGCCTGTTCTTCCCTTTTTTTAGATGCGGATGAATTAGAATTGCATCAAAAGGGGTCTCTCCAAAATTTTGAAAAAATTTCTCATTCAGAAAAAAGAACAAATGAAAACGATATTCGGCACTGCCCGCATTGCAAAACACAAAAAATGGACGAGCAAGAATTTGCCTACAACTCAAACATCCATATCGATGTTTGCCCAAAGTGTAGGGGGATTTTTTTAGATGCCGGAGAGTTACGGGCTATTGACGAATACTGTGAAAAGGAGAGCTCTTCTGGAATTTCACCAGAACTCCTGAAGCGGATTAAAGAGGAAAAAGAAGAGGTAAAAAGGAGTTTTGCACTCCTCGAAGGTGAAGCAAATCCGTTGTGGGGGATGGTGTCTAAAATCCCATACGCGGGGACAGCCCTTCATTTTTTAGCAGCAGTGGTAAATGCACCGCTCTCTTCCCAAATATAATTTTGTCCCTTTCTTCCCGTTTTAACCGCTGGCTGGATATTACCGGTCCCTTCTCTAAAACGGGGGTGGTTCTTTTGGGGCTGGGGCTTCTTCTCACCCTTATTTCCTTTAGCAAAGGGATTCAAGTCCTGATGTTTTTGCCGGCGTTTGTACTGGCACTGTTTGTGTACGGGCTTTGGGATGTCTGGCAATCTAAAAAATCGGTCCAATTTTCATGGGAATATATCCGCGGCGAACGAGTGCTTTCGTTTACATTTTCTCCACCTTTTCGAGATTTTGTATTTTTTCGGGTGGTGTTTGAATTACCCTCCAAATCCACCCCCCTACCCCCCTTACAAGGGGGGCTTAAGGGGAATGGCACCCCCCTTACAAGGGGGGCTCAAAAAGGATTCCTCATTCTTACTCCAGAAACCACTTCCAACCGATTTTTTCTGCCGGCAGAAACGGGAAAAGTATGGATAAGCATTCAGGGGCGACTGGATATTTTTCGGATTCTCGTCCCTCTTTTGCCCCTTTCGTTTCGAGCAGAAGCCAAAAAGGGAAACCGAGAGGATGGAGATTTGTATTTTCGCATCCGTCCTTTTGTGCCGGAAGATTCTTTACACCGAATTGACGCCCTGCAAACAGCAAGGCGAGGAAAACTCATGGTGAAAGAGAGGGAAGTGCAAAAACGAGGAAATGATAACCCAGACAGTACCGGAGAACCTTTTTTTGCCTGGAAAGGAAACGCGGATATGGCACGGCGAAGAGACATAGAGCAAGGAGAGTTGGGCGAGTGGGGAATGATTTTTTTAGGAAGCATTGCCGCATTTTTGGAGTGGGGAAATATCCCCTTTTTGATCCTCTCTTTTGCGAGCATGGCGCTGTACTTTTTTTGCCGCGCCAAAAAAATACTCCCGTTTGGTGGGCGAAAATCGCTGAATTTTTTTGGACTCCTTCTTTTTGCCGTTACCATTAGCGAGGGAATGTTACTACGCGACACCGTTGCCTCTGGGGTTCATTTTTTACTGTTTCTCTCTGTGGGGAAACACTTTTTTGAGCGGGAACGCCGTGATGGATTTACTCATATTTTCCTCATTCTCTTTGTTTTTGTTGCGCTCTCTCTTTTTACGCTGCGGGTTTGGTTTTTGCCGTTTTTTCTCGTCTACCTGCTTTTTTCCGTGTTTCTCTTCTCTTTATATGCGGGAGGAGAAAAGCCGGAAGAATACACGCAGAGTATTGGTCGCGCAAAAACGCGGAAAAGTTTTTGGACCATGGCATTCAGCGTTCTAGTTCTCACACTCCTGTTTTTTCTCATTCTTCCGCATGGAAACAAAGCGCAAGACTCGTCCATTTTGGGGCAAAAAGAAGTGCAGCAAACGGGTTTTACAGAGGAGGTTTCTCTCCATGATGTGCAGGGAATAAAAGAAAATTTTGCAAAAGCCATTGTGATAGAAAATGCAAAAAAAGAAGAACAGGACTCGTATAAAGAGTGGTATTGGCGTGGCGCACGATTTGACCATTTTACCGGAAGCGTGTGGAAACGCATGGAAAATCTCCAAAAAAATATTCCCTACCCCATGGCGGTTCGCCAAAAAGGAGGAACGGAGTACCGCATAAAACTATACCCAGAGGGAGGCACGACGATTTTTTTGCCTGCCAGTCCGCTAAAAATAGAGAGTGGAACAGATTCTCTCGTTCTTTCGGGATTGGATCGGACCACCGCCGGATTTGAGAAACCGCAGTTTTCCGCCAAAACCATTTCTCTTTTTCTTCAGAAAGCGCCTAATGGTCTTCCTGAAGATTTTTCTCCCAGCGTTCCCAAATCTTTTCGTATTCCTCCCGTAGACCGCGAGACAGAAACCCTGCTCACCCCTTTTTGGGAAAAAATTCCGCAAGAGATTCAACAAAACCCCAATGCCATTCGAAAATATATCCAGGACGATGCGGGATTTTCGTATTCATTAGATGCGCCGGCAAAAAATTTACAAGATTTTGTATACGGCTCTCATCAAGGGCATTGCGAGTACTTTGCAACACTTTTGGCGCTTACACTGCAGCATTTTGAGTATCCTGCCGTTCTGGTAAATGGATTTATGGGCGGAGAATGGAATGACGAAGCGGGCGCGTGGATTGTACGGGGAAAAAATGCCCATTCGTGGGTGGAAATTTTGGAAGATGGGAAATGGGAAATCTTGGATGCCACCCCCCTTGTTCCGGCAGAATCAGAAAAATTTTGGTTTGAAAAGGTAGACCTTTTTCAGACGGTTATTAAATACTATGACACGGTAGAGCTGAAGTGGTACGAGTATATTGTGAGTTTTACGGGAGACCGGCAAAAAGCATTTTTCCGCACCCTCTGGGCAGAAAAAACATGGGGCTTTTTCCTCCTTCTTTTAGGCGGAATGCTGTGGGGAATACACCAGGCATGGCGACGGTGGAAAATTCTTCAAAACACTTCTCACGCGGACCGGTTTTTATTATGGCTCAAAAAAAGATACGAAATGGCTTCTTTTCCTCTCGCGGCCTTAGAATGGCGATATCCCAAACTGGTACAAAAAATACGAAGATTGTTATACGGAAAATCCTCAGGGGTAAAAAATCTTTTGGATCTGAAAAAGATGTGGGAGGAAAAGAGGTAGAGAAAAATAGAGCGAAAAATTTGTATTCTTCTCTCCTAAAAAGGTATTCTTCCTCCTGTATTTTTAAAAAATGAAAACAGGAATTCCTATAAGTCCAGCGGTTTTAAAATGGGCAAGAGAGCAACAAGGACTTTCTCTTGAAGAGGTTTCTGTATTTTTTAAAAAAGATATTGAGATTGTTTCTTCTTGGGAAGAAGGATTATTAAATCCTTCTTATTCTCAGTTAGAAAAATTAGCATACACCCTGTACAAGCGCCCTATTGCACTTTTCTTCTTTCCAAATCCTCCTCAAGAAAAATCATTAGCGAAATCTTTTAGAACATTGCCGACTACAGAAATTGACAAAATTCCATCTAAACTTCGCACCCTCATCCGTAAGGCAAAGGCAATGCAGATAGGAATTTGTGAATTAGTGGAACAAAAGACAATGGTTCTGAAAGATTTTGAAACTTCTCCATCCCTTCCTCTGGAAGATATTACTCAAGCGGTAAGGGAGTACTTAGATATTCCTCTGGAAAAACAATATTCTTGGAAAGATGATTCTGAAGCCCTTTTAGAATGGAGAAGGGCTATAGAGAAAAAAGGGGTTTTTGTTTTTAAAGAAGCTTTTCATACTGATAAATATTCTGGATTTTGCCTTCATGATGACTATTTCCCGCTTATATATATCAATAATACTCAGTCAAAAAACAGGCAAATATTTACACTCTTTCATGAGTTTGCTCATCTTCTTTTTGGTGTTGGGGGAATTGAAATTCCAGATGACAGCTACATTTCTACTCTCCATGGAGAAGCAAAACTCATTGAAATTATTTGTAATAAATTTGCTGGTTCATTTTTAGTCCCAGAGGATGCTTTTCAGAAAGATATTGAGAATCAAACGGTTTCAGAGGATCTTATTAACAGTCTTTCTGTTCAGTATAAAGTGAGCAGAGAGGTGATTTTGAGAAGATTTTTTTCTCAGGGGTTGATAACATCTGAGAAATATAGATATTTTGTAGAAAAATGGAAAATGCAAGGAAAGGAGAAAAAAACGAAAAAAGGCGGTGGTGATTATTACAATAACCAAGGAGTATATATTAGTGAACATTACGCGAATATTGTCTTTCAAAAATACTATAATAACAGGCTTTCTCTTTCTGATGTTGCCAATTACTTAGGAGTAAAAGTAAAAAATGTGGAAGGCATAGAAACCTCTTTTCTTAAAAAACAGTTCGCATGAATAGCTATATTTTTGATTCAGGCCCAATAATAATTCTGGTACAACACTATTACCAGAAGCGATTCCCCTCGCTTTGGGAGAAAATTTCTGTAGTTCTCAGTGAAAAAAGATTTTTTTCGGTAAAAGAAGTTTTTCATGAGTTGGAAGGCAAAGAAGATGATGTTTTAGAGTGGGCAAAAAGGAACAAATCGATATTTTTAGCACCAACAGAAGAAGAGTCTCTTTTTATTATGGAGATTTTTAAGATTCCGCATTTTCAGACATTAATAGGTGAAAGACAGCGTTTAAAAGGTCTTCCCGCTGCTGATCCGTTTCTTATTGCAAGTGCAAAAGTGAATAATGCAACCTTGGTAACCACTGAAAAAGAAAAAGCTAATTCTGCAAAAATACCAAATGTTTGCAAACATTTTGGAGTTGATTGTATAAATTTGGAGGAATTTATGGAAAGGGAAGGATGGAAATTTTAATTTTTGTTCCCTCCGAAAACCTACACTAACCCTAATAAAAACTTATTGGCACTCATCACCCGAATTCCGTCTTCTTCAAAGTCTACCCCGGGCGTGCTGATGACCTGAAAACACTTTTCTATGGAAACCCGTTCTTTAAGGTATTTGAGGTTTTTACTGGGCTTTTCATCTGTTAATTTTACTTCTATTGCCCATATCGGATTTTTGCCTAAAGAAACAATAAAATCTACCTCCCGCCCATCTTTGTCGCGCCAGTATTCCAGCTTTGCATCTTGCCCGTATACATCCTCTAAAAAATGAACATATTTTAATAAATGGCTCCCAATCATGTTTTCAAACCGTGCCCCTTCGTTTTCCACCTCGCTCCAATCCCATAAAAAAACTTTTGGCTCTTTTTTTAAAGATTTTGAAAGGGACCCTCGAAACGGATAAATGCGGTAAAGATAATAAAAATTCTCAAAAATTTCTATCCACTTGGCAACGGTTTGATGCGCTCCGGAAAGATCTTGACGAAGGGATTCGAGCGACAAAAGCGACCCCACTCGGTCGGGAATCATGCTCATGAGTATTTGAAGTTTGGATAGATCATGAATATTGGAGGTATCCCGAATATCTTCCCGAAGAAGTCGTGTTTTTCGCTCTTTCTTCCACCGATTGGCATTGACCATATCTCTCTCAAAAAACGGCTCTGGGAAGCCTCCAAATTGATAGAGTATCTTGAGAGCCTGCTGCGATTCCTGCAAATCTCCAGAAAAATTTATGGGGAGCGTAGGCGTTTGAGAAAACAGAAGAGAAAGCGCCGTTTCTTCATCCCATTTTTTCCCCAATGCTTCGGCAACAGAAAAAGGGTGAAGGCGGTAGTAATGGTACCGTCCCATCAGGAAATCTCCTCCTTTGCGATATAAATCCAGCCTCGCAGAGCCAGTTACCAACATTTTATACTGCTCTTTTTTGGTATCATAAAGACCCTTTATGTAATTTTTCCAATTTTTATATTTATGGATTTCGTCAAAAATCAACAGGTCATCATCTGGAGAAAATTTTTCAGAAATGATCTTCTGTTGGTCATCACTACTATCCCAGTTGTAGTACGCAGAATGATGAGTAAGAGAATCTGCCGTTGCCAGAGCCAGGGTTGTTTTGCCCACTTGGCGAGGACCGCCCAAAAAAACCATTTTTTGAGAAAGGTCTTTGGCAATAAACGGAAGAAGAGAGCGATATCCAGAATCTGCCATTTTTCTTTTTTAAAACAGGCTTATTTTATGCAGATATACAAAAAAGTCCAGACTTTTTTGTAATGTAATACAAAAAACGCCTCATTATTCCTGCATTTTTTCTCCTCTTTGTGCGTTATGCAAATTACCCACCAACTTAAGTCGGGGGGGGTAAAAATGTAAAAAAACTTTAACTTCTCCTAGATTTTAATTCGAAGTGCAACAGAGTGAATTAAAATGAGGAGGAGT
>JBAXIU010000025.1:0-20523 GCA_037138215.1 Candidatus Peregrinibacteria bacterium
GCACCAATTCTTCGTACTCTTCTTTGCTATATTGCCGGTTCAGGATGCAGTACTGGGCATTCCTGAGACCAACGCATCCAAAACAATCATGCGAAGAATGACAATGTTGGCAGTAGAAAAGATCTTGAGAGTGATAGACATTAAGACAAAAATGAGTTCTATTCACCTCAATAGTCCCGAGTGTCTCGTAACAGAGTTCTGGATTGATATACATATTAGAACAATCGTGAACATCTTTACATTTCACCCCAACCTGAACATTACTGCAATCTTCACTATCGTTCGTATCAAAGCAATTCACACAATTCTGACAATTCAGAATAAAGTCCCCACTGCTCTTTTCCGAATTCACACTATTGGCATATTTATGAACACGATTTTTTTGAAGTACTGCTAAATCTTTTTTCCCTTTTGCTACAGCCATAGGATGAGCAAAAAACTCTTTTACACGCATAAAATATTCTTCTTTCGGAAGAGGATTATCTTGGAAATAATACGATTTATTCCGCAGTCCCGTAGACAAAAAACAGTGATGACAACCAATGCAATCTTCACAAAAATAACAATCGGAACAATTATGAGAATAGGAAACAAATGCACAATTATACCCTTTCCTCACAGAGAGACATTCATAAAGAAGTTCCGAATCATAGCAATACGAAGAATCGAGCACATCTCGGCAATTTTGAAGCAGTTTAGAGTACATACAGTTTTCGCAATACTCAGAACAGTTAATAAGATAACAATTTTTGCAATACCCCGTTCCAGTAGTAAATTCTGAGTTTTCACAGCTCAAACTTATAATACTTGCCATTGGAACATCTCTCAAAATATCATGGAATTGATCAAAAAAAGAACGAGAGAAATCAACATCCCGCCCAAAACTTTTTGCGTCCCAAGTGTCTGAGAACCATTCTGCGTAAGAAATAATCTTTCGGGGAGAAAGAGGATTATAAATAGAGACGAGTTTTTTCTGAGAAAAAAGAGAAACATTATGGTACATATACTGTTCATTTCTGTGGAGGGTTCGTCTTTGGGCACGACAATCGGGGCATAGCAAAGGATCTGGGATAGAATATTTCACGCCATGAAAGATAGGAGAAATTTTGTCGTAAAACACCAAGTCTTCACGAGTCACTTCAAATCCAGCAGAACATTGGCGGCAGGTTTTCATAGAAGAGAAAAAAAGAGGCAGATTTTTACCGTACTCTCTTGAGACAATATCTGTCTATATTTTAAAAACAGATAGAATTTTATATGTAAAAAATCTTTGTTATGCCATATAATTTGAATGTCGAAACTTTTTAGACAACATTTTTTTATTCACCAAAGATGGTTCAAAAATTTCTTCGCTCTCTGGGGCTTTCAGAAAAAGAAACCCTCGTCTACCTCGCGGGACTAGAATTGGGGACCCAGCCTATTTCCATCATTGCAAAAAAATTGGGATTACAGCGCACAACGCTGTACAACATTGTGGATTCTCTGGCCAAAAAAGGACTAGGATATAAAGCAGAAAAATGGGGAATGACCGTATTTTCAATCGCCAGTCCAGAAAATCTCATGGCGTATTTAGAGCGAGAAAAAAAGGAATATACCAAGTCCATTGAAAAAAAACAGGAAGATCTTCAAGATTTTCTCCCCGCGCTCCTTTCATTAGAAACACATCATTGTTCAAAACCAAAAATCCGTTTTTATGAAGGAGAAAAAGGGGTAAGAGAGGCTTACGAAGGAACTCTTCAATCTTCTGAACCTATTCGAGCATACGCCAATGTAGAAACCATGCACGAAGGACTTCCGAACTTTTTCCCAGAGTATTATCAACGCAGAAGAGACAGTGGTGTTTCTATTCGGGCTATTTTACCCGACAATCCTACAGGCTTGGAAAGAGCAAAAGAGGATAAAAATGAAGCACGCATGACAAGACTCGTCGACCACACAAAATATTCTTTTTCTCCTGAAATGAATGTGTATGACAATAAAGTTCTTTTTGCCTCTTGGAAAGAAAAAATGGTAGTGGTGATTGAATCGGAAGAAATTGCAGATCTGCAGAAAAAGATGTTTGATCTCCTGTGGGAAAAACTCCCACTCAATTGATCAGAAGAAAATACTCTTTTTTAGCGGGAACCCTTTTTTTCTTCCCAAAAATCCAGTACTGTGCACTTCGCCTTTTTGGGGTTATTAACAGAACACTACATGACTGGAATTATTGCTACCGTTGGTCCCGCCACTGAATCCCCAAAAACCATTGAAGCAATGGTAATTGCAGGCGCAACCCATTTCCGCCTCAATTTTTCACATGGTGACCATAGCTGGCACGAAAGAACTATTCACACGCTGAAGACCATTGCACCCCATATTCCTATTATTTTAGACACAAAAGGTCCAGAAATTCGCACGGGAGATATTGCAAAAAAAATGGTTTTAGAAGCGGATTCATGGCTTACTCTTACGACAAAAGCAGAAAATGCAAATCCAGAGGAGCAGATTATTTTTGTGAGCCATGCTGGACTTCCTCAAGATGTAGAGATTGGGGATTATATCGCACTCGATTCAGGACTTATTGTTATCCGTGTTTTAGAAACCAAAGAAACAGAAATTATCACACGGGTTATTTATCCAGGGGTTTTAGAATCCCGACGACATCTCAATCTTATGGGAAAAAACGCATCTCTCCCGACTCTTACCAAAGGAGATAAAGAGGATATTGCCTTTGGGCTGGCCCAGGGTATTGATATTATTGCGCTTTCCTTTGCACGGGACGCAGAGTGTATTACCGAAACCCAAAACCTGTGCACCAATGCCGGGCGACCAGCAGTAAAAATCTGGGCGAAAATAGAAAATTCTACCGGATACGAAAATCGAGAAAAAATTGCTATAGTTGCAGATGGAATAATGGTTGCCAGAGGAGATTTAGGAGTAGAAACACCATTTGAAGAACTCCCTGCAAAACAAGCAGAGCTGGTTAAGGTGTGCGAAAAACACGGCATTTTTTCCATTGTAGCCACCGAGATGATGGAATCGATGATTGAAAAACCCCGTCCCACCCGAGCTGAAATCAGTGATGTCGCACTAGCGGGTTGGCAAAAGGCTTCTCTTACCATGCTTTCAGCAGAAACCGGAGTGGGGAAATATCCGATAGAAACAATAAAAATGATGCGCAAAATTTTGGATGCCGCAGAAAGATCGGGGATAACAATTCAACGCTCTTAACAAAAAAAGAGCCGCTAAAAAGCGGCTCTTTTTTATTTTTAATATATGAGGAGATTTTAGTACCGTGCCATGTGGGCGTATGCCTTGTTTGCCTGTGCCATTTTGTGCACATCTTCTCGTTTCTTAATAGAGCTTCCTTCGTTTTTAGAAGCCGCTAAAATCTCATTAGCGAGCTTATCTGCCATGGGTTTCCCCTTTCCTTTTCGGCAGTTTGCCAAAACCCATCGAATAGCGAGGGTTTGTTGCCGTTTAGGAGCCACCTCTACCGGAATCTGGTAAACCGCTCCTCCCACTCGTTTTGCCCGCACTTCAATATTGGGCATTACATTTCGAAGGGCAGTATCAAAAAGTTCCAAAGGATTTTTTTCCTTTTCTCTTTTTCCTACTACCTCCAGCATTTCCCGAAAAATTCGGCGTGCTAAAAGCTTTTTCCCGTCTTTCATGAGGGAATTGATAAACTTCTCAATAAGAGGAGTAGAATCAGGGGCGGTATACTGTGCGTACTGTTTGGTCTTCATACAAACAAAAAAGAAAAATTATTTAGGTTTTTTCGCTCCGTATTTTGAGCGACTTTGCTTTCGTTTTTTCACTCCATCTAGGTCTAACGCACCACGAACGATGTGGTACCGTACTCCCGGAAGGTCCTTTACTCTTCCCCCTCGAATGAGCACTACGGAGTGTTCTTGGAGATTGTGTCCTTCTCCTCCAATATATGCATTTACCTCAAATCCATTATTTAAACGAACACGCGCAATTTTTCGAAGAGCAGAGTTCGGTTTCTTAGGCGTCATAGTGGTAACTTTTACACACACCCCTCGTTTTTGGGGAGCTCCAATCCTCAGGGGAATTGGTCGACTCTTAAGGGTATTAAAAGTAATTTGCAGAGCAGGCGATTTTGATTTTTTTACGACCTTTGATCGCCCCTTTCGGATAATTTGATTAATGGTAGGCATGAAAAAAAAGAAAAGAAATAGCATTCTAAAGTACCCGTTCAACACCTATTTTTGCCCTTCAAAAAAGGGAAAGATAGGAAAATTCCCTACTTGGCCGCCAACTCAATGGCTTCTTTACACATCGCTCCAGCGGGAATGAGCTTTCCAATAATAACATTCTCCTTGAGACCGTCAAGAGGATCCACTTTTCCAACGGTTGCCGCATCTACGAGAACTCGAATAGTTTCTTGGAAAGACGCAGCAGAAAGCCATGATTCGGTAGCCAATGCCACACGAGTAAGTCCCAAAAGGAGTCGTTCGTATACTGGAGGATTTTGAGAAGGATGCGCGCTTACTGCTTTTAATACAGAATGGTAATTCACCATTTCCCCCACTAAAAATTCTGGGAAATCTCGAGAATGAATAATACGCACCCGAGAGAACATTTCTCGAACAATTACCTCAATATGCTTATCATGAATAGTTTGCCCTTGAGAAGCATAAATCGTCTGGACTTCACTGGTGATATATCTCTGAACCGTCAAGAAATCCGTGCGTTTTAAGAGTTCTCGGAGATCGAAATGTCCCAAAGTAAGAGGTGCTCCAGATTTTACCAATTGCCCATCCTCCACCAAGAAATTTTCTCGTCCGGTAAAGGTGTACACTGCGGTTGCTTTCTCCAAATGACGAATAATAACTTCTCTCTCATTTACCACGGCAGCCACTCCGGCATATTTTGCCCGAACGGTACTAAGCCCCTTCATAAGGATACGACCTTCTGTTACTTCTTCTCCTTCCTTTACCATCACCTTATCACTGGAATCAACGAGATAAAAATCTTCGCCTAATTCTTCTGCTTTCAGATGAACAATCACTTCATCATCATGATGTTCAAAGTGTACTCGTCCCGCAATATCTGCCAATACTGCTGGAGTTTTTGGAGTCCGAGCTTCAAAAAGCTCTTCTACTCGGGCCAACCCCTGCGTAATATCCGCTGCATCTGCTACTCCTCCCATGTGGAAGGTTCGCATGGTCAGCTGCGTTCCTGGCTCTCCAATAGATTGCGCGGCGATAATTCCCACTGGTGTTCCCACTTTTACCTCCGCGTTGTTTCCCAAATCTCGTCCATAACACAGTTGGCATACCCCCCTCTCACTCTTACAGTCCAAAACAGATCGCACTGCCACCTCTGCTACTCCTGCTTCATGGATGAGGGTCGCAATAGGAAGATCTATTTCTTCTCCTGCGGTAGCAATAATTTCTCCTGTTGTAGGATTTGCCACAGATTCTACTAATCGTCGTCCAAAAATACGATCAGCAAATTCGACTCCTAATGCTTCTGAACCTTTGCGAGTAATGAAGTATGGCGTTAAATTTCCACAATCGTTTTCTCGTACCACCACATCCTGTACGGAATCTACAAGCCGCCGAGTAAGGTACCCTGCTTCTGCAGTTTTCAAAGCTGTATCAGATTTCCCCTTTCGTCCTCCATGCGTTGCAATAAAGTATTCCAGAATGGAGAATCCGTCTTTGAGGTTTGATTTAATCGGAAGTTCAATCGTTCGACCTCCTGGATTGGCAACAAGCCCCTTCATTCCACACAGCTGCGTAATTTGTCCCCAGTTCCCTCGCGCTCCAGAGTCAATCATGTAGTAGATATCATTTTCTGGATACCTTTCAAAATTCTTAATCATCACTCCGGTAAGTTCATTTTTTGCGGCAGCCCAAACCTTAATAGAATGGCTATACCGTTCATTAGCGGTAATAACTCCACGAGCAAAGAAATCAGAAATCTTTGATACCTGAGCAGTAGATTTTTCCAATACCCCATCTCTTTCGTCGGGAATAAGCATATCCGCCGCTCCAATAGAAATTCCAGAACGGGTAGCATACTCAAATCCCAGTTTTTTAATGGCGTCGGCAGTATTTGCCGTTGCTTCTACACCAATTTCTGAGAAAACACGGAAGATAAGAGCTTCTACTTGCTTCTTTCGGAAAGTAGAGTTTTGGTATCCCAACTCTGGAGGAAGAATCTCATTAAAGATCAGTCGCCCTACAGAAGTCTCTATAATTTGACCATTTACAGGAACCATAATTTTTGCCTGAACATCCACATTTCCGGTTTGCAATGCATATATAGCCTCTTTTTCATCATGAAAAACGCTTCCTTCCCCGGGCTTTCCATCATGTACTTGTGTTAAAAAGTACACTCCCAAAATAATATCCTGGGTCGGAGTAATAATCGGATCTCCAGAAGATGGCTTCAAAAGATTTCGAGCGGAAAGCATTACGGTTTTTGCTTCTTTTTGTGCTTTTTCAGAAAGAGGAAGATGCACTGCCATTTGGTCTCCATCAAAATCGGCGTTAAATGCCGCACACACCAGAGGATGCACTTGGATTGCTTTTCCTTCAATTAAGACCGGCGCAAACGCCTGAATTCCTAAACGGTGCAGTGTAGGAGCACGGTTTAAAAGAACATATTTATCGTGGATCACCTCTTCAAGAATATCCCACACGACTTTTTCACCAGCCTGAATAATTTTTTCTGCCCCCTTCACATTATGGGAATATTCCCGCTGAATAAGCTTTCCAATAATAAACGGCTTAAAGAGTTTTAATGCCATTTCTTTTGGCAATCCGCACTGATGAAGCCGAAGTTGTGGTCCCACTACAATTACTGAACGACCAGAATAATCTACTCGTTTTCCAAGCAAGTTTTGTCGGAATCGCCCCTGCTTCCCCTTTAACATATCTGAAAGAGATCTCAATTTTCGACGATCGGTAGAAAATACTGCACGACCGGCACGGGGAGAATTATTAATAAGGGTATCAATCGCTTCTTGCAGCATTCTCTTCTCATTTCGACAAATCACCTCTGGCGCACCAATGGTCATCAGTCTCTTCAGACGATTATTACGGTTAATAATCCGTCGGTACAAATCGTTCAAATCGGATGCGGCAAATCGTCCTCCGTCTAGCTGAACCATAGGGCGAATATCAGGGGGAATAACCGGAAGCTCTTTTAAAATCATCCACTCTGGGCGGATGCCAGCGCGTTTCAGAGAAGAGAGAAAGCGAACATTCCGCATTGCTTTTGTTTGCTTTTGTCCACTACTGGACTCTTTTTCTTCTTCCAACTTTGCTACTTCTTTATCGAGATCAATTTCTTCCAACATCACGCGAATACTCTCAGAGCCCGTTCCAGCCCGAAAAACATGACCAAATTTCATACTGAGGTTTCGGTATTCCACTTCTGTCAAAACCATTCCTACTTGAATCCGTTCTATTTCTACTCTTGCTTTTTCATGAGCATCACGGAGTTCTTCAATCTTTTCCGCTGTTTGAGCCTCAAATTCATCCAAATCCTTCTGTTTTTTTAATCCATCTCGGATCTCTACTTTCAGGTTATTTTCTCCTGTTTTATATTCCTCCTGCAATTTTACTTTGTAGGACTTAAACTGAGATTCTAATTCTTCATACGCTGTTTTTTTCTCCTCATCATGTACAGACATGACAATATAAGACGCAAAATATACGATTTGCTCCAAGAGTTTTACGGAAAGGTCCAAGAGAAGACCAATTCGAGAAGGAGTAGAACGCAAAAACCAAGTATGTGCTACTGGAACGGCCAAAGAGATGTGCCCCATCCGTTCTCGTCGTACTACTGCCCGTGTCACCTCCACACCACATTTTTCACAAACAACTCCTTTATATCGGATTCGTTTATATTTTCCACAGTAACATTCCCAGTTTTTGGTCGGACCAAAAATCCGCTCACAAAAAAGACCATCGAGTTCTGGTCGTTGGGTTCGGTAATTAATGGTTTCCGGCTTTGTCACCTCTCCATGAGACCATTCAAGGATTTTCTCTGGAGAAGCGATTTTCAGCATTACTGCTGAAAAATCTTTTTTAGGAGGAGTGTGAGAAGTAGCAGTCATAAAAAGGGAAAAGGGGGAAATATAAGTTTTGTAGGGACAGGTGTTAAAGCTGTCATCCGATAACCGGAAAATTAAATCTTCATCTCTTCAAAATCGGTATCACTCGAGGCAAAAAAGTCATCTTCATCAACAACTGGCATATCTGACATTTCCCCCTCTTCTTCATGCCCCATTGGCTTATTAAGAGCAATAATATTGGTGGCCACGACTTCTGTTCTAAATATTTTTGCACCGTTCTCATGCTCCCAACTTCGGGTTTTCAGATACCCCTCTACATAGACCAGGCGTCCTTTGCTACAAAAATTTTCCGCAATTTCTGCCAGATTCCCCCACGCCACAATATTATGGAATTCAGGAGTACTCTTTCTCTCTTCCCCCTCAACCCATTCTCTATGAGTAGCCAGAACAAAAGTAGAAAACTTTTTCCCATTAGTGGTGGTCCGAACAAGAGGAATTCGAGCAATATTTCCGAGGAGCGTAACGGTATTAACGGTTCTCATATAAAAAAAATAAAAGAAAAAAAGAATAACGATTGCCTACACTTCTTCTGAATCCTCTTCTGCATACGCATGAGAGGCTCCTTCTCCCATTCCCTCTTCTTCCTCATCCTCCACTTCTTCGTGATCGGAAATGAGTCCCTGAACCTCTTCTTCAAATTCTTCATCAGTCTCGTGAATATACTCTGTTAACTCTTCAACCTGGTCTTCCTCTGGAATTTCCATATCTTCTTCTAATTCATGAATCTTGAGATCAATTTCTCTGTAGCCTTCATCACCCTCTTCTAAGAGATCCACCTCTAATCCGAGTGCTCGGAGCTCATGAAGCAAGACATTAAATGATTCTGGAACAGAAGGTGTCTGGAGAGGAAGATCTTTTACAATTGCTTCGTATGCTTTTGCTCGCCCCATAACATCATCCGACTTAATAGTAAGCATCTCTTGGAGAGTATGTGCCGCTGCATATGCTTCCAAAGCCCACACCTCCATTTCCCCAAATCGCTGTCCTCCGTGTTGTGCCTTTCCTCCTAACGGCTGTTGCGTAACAATAGAGTAAGGACCAACTGACCTTGCATGCAGCTTATCTTCCACAAGATGGTTCAACTTTAACATATATGCAATTCCGACGGTTGTTTTATGGCAGAAAGCCTCCCCAGTTCGTCCATCATAGAGCTGAATTTTTCCAGATTCTGGGAGATCGGCGTCTTTTAAAAACTCAGAAATATCATCCACAGGAATTCCATCCAACGCTGGCGTCGCGAATTTAATTCCTAATTTTCTTCCAGCCCATCCGAGGTGTGTCTCTAAAATTTGTCCAATATTCATACGAGAAGCAACTCCCAACGGATTAAGAATAATATCCACAGGGGTTCCATCGGGCAAAAACGGCATATCTTCACGGGCAACAATACGAGAGATAACCCCCTTATTTCCATGTCGTCCTGCCATTTTATCTCCTACTTGAATACGACGGGTTTGTGCAACAAAAACGCGAATTTGCTGCAATACGCCTTGAGCCAGATCATCCCCGTTTTCCCGAGTAAAGACCTGAATATCAATAACCTTTCCTCCTTCTCCTCCCGGAAGTCTCAAGGATGAATCCCGAACATCTTTTGCCTTTTCTCCAAAAATTGCCTGTAACAGCCGCTCTTCTGGGGTAAGTTCTGTTTCTCCTTTGGGGGTAATTTTTCCCACAAGAATGTCTCCGTCATTTACCCATGCTCCAATACGAACCACACCATCTTCATCTAAATCTTTTAATTTTGCCTCTCCCACATTAGGAATATCTCGAGTAATAATTTCATTTCCTAATTTTGTCTCTCGAACATCCATGGTGAAACTTTCAATATGGATAGAGTCGTAGAGTCCGTTTTGAGCCACCTGATCTGAAAGAATAATAGCATCCTCAAAGTTATATCCTCCCCACGCCATATACGCCACCAAAAGGTTTCGCCCGAGTGATAAATCTCCATGATCTGCAGATGCACCACTCAAAAGAATATCTCCTATTTTTACTTTTTGCCCCGTTACGACATTTGGTCGAGCATGAAAACAAGTGGTCTGGTTTGACCGTACAAAATTAGGAACAGGATATGTCTTTTTTCGTCCACTTTCGTACTGCACAGACACTTGCGTAGCGTCACAAGAAACCACTTCTCCGTTTTCTTCTGCCACCATACACTGCCCTGAAAATCGCGCCACATCATGCTCAAGCCCCGTTCCAACGATAGGAGATTCAGGAGAAACAATAGGAACAGACTGCCGTTGCATGTTCGATCCCATCGATGCTCGAGTATTATCGTCATGCTCCAAGAACGGAATAAGCGCTGTTGTTTCTGAAATAATCTGCTTTGAAGAAATATCAAAGTGTGTAATTTCCTCTGCCAAAATAAACGATGCCTCACCATTTTTTCGAGCAGGGATACTCTCATCCAAAATATTGTCATGGTCATCTCGTCGCGCACTGAGAGGCGCAATCACATAATTCTTCTCCATTTCCGCCTCAATATATTCTACTTCTCCAGTAAGGAATGGATATACCCGAACTTCTTCTCCTTTCTTTTTTGCCTTTACAATTTTTGTTGCCAACTCTGGAGTAATAACATCTCCTGGCTTCCCTACTCCTGTAATTTCTTCTTTTAATATTCTTCCGGTAAGCGCTTTTTCTTCTGCTACCACAGAATATCCCACTTTTTGAAGAGGAGTTTCAATAAATCCATACTCATTTACCCGAGCATAAGTGGCAAAGTGGAGTACCAGACCAATATTTGGTCCTTCTGGAGTGGCAATAGGACATATTCGGCCATAGTGGGAAGGGTGCACATCTCGTACATCAAATCCGGCTCGTTCTCGAGAAAGTCCCCCTGGTCCCATAGCAGAAATTCGTCGTTTATGCGCCAATTCTGCCAGAGGATTGATCTGGTCCATAAACTGTGACAACTGAGAACTAGAGAAAAACTCCCGCATTGCCGCCGTAATAGGACGAGAATTTACCAGTTGAGTAGGCGCCACGGTTTCCATATCCACCACCGTCATCCGATCTTTTGCAATTCGGTCTACTCGTAAAAGCCCTACTCGGAATTTATTTTGTACCAATTCTCCCACACTTCGGATACGCCTGTTAGAGAGATGATCAATATCATCCCCTTCCCCTCCTTCCGCATTTAAACGCAAGAGTTCTCCAAGCACCGCAACAAAATCAGTAGCCTGAAAAACACGATTCTCCATAGTATCAGGAGTTTCTAATCCAAACCGCTTATTCATTTTGTACCGCGCAATAGGACCGAAGTCATAGCGCTTAAAATCAAAGAAAAGTCCATCAATAAGAGATTTTGCATTTTCTGCCGTTGCTAAATCCCCGGGTCGAATTTTTTTATAAATACTCTGATATGCGTCCTCAGGAAGTTTTGCGTGGTCTTTCTCCAAAGTGGTCAAAAGGAGATCTTTTGCCTGAGATGAAAGATTATGAAAGGCTCCTAATATTTTTTTATCGGTATCGTAGCCAAAAATCCTCAAAAGCTGCGTCGCAGGAAATTTTCGTTTTCGATCAATTTTTGCGTACATAACTCCTTTTTTATCCGTCTCCACTTCCAGCCATGCTCCTCGTTTAGGGATGATTTTTGCATTATATCGTCCTGGCACAGCAGTACTAGTCGCAAAAAATGCCCCAGGAGAACGAACAATTTGGTTTACTACCACTCGCTCAATTCCGTTAATAATAAAAGTTCCCTTTTCTGTCATTAAAGGAAGAACACCCAAGAATACTTCCTGCTGTTTAATTTCCCCTGTTTCTCGATTAATAAGTTTTACTTCTACTTTGAGATTGGATTCGTACGAAATATTTTTTCGTTTTGCAGTATCGGGATCCACTTTTGGTTTTTCCAAAGAATGCTTCAGGAAATGAATTTCCATCTTTTTCCCTGAGAAATCTGTAATCGGAGTGAGCTCTTCTAAGAGCTCTTTAATTCCTTCTTGTAGGAATTTTTCGTAAGAATCAAGCTGAATGCGTACCAAATCTGGCAACGGCAAATTATCTTCTCCTTCGGCGAAGAAGAGTCGTCCATTGACTGCTTTGGTGGGTTTTTTATGAGTTTTAGGCACAAGCACAGGGGAAGAGGACATGAGAAAACAAAAAAATGTCAAAAACATTTTTGCCATGCCCCTCCAAAAAGTGTTACGCAATCAGTATAGGAAGGAATTTACGGCAGTGTGAAACGCATTCTTGCGTATTCTCAGAAAGAATGCAAATTTTTTTTAAGAAGATCTTAAAATCACCTCTTCCACCTTTTTAGGAAACTGAGACAAAGTTTTTGCTCCCAAATTTTCCACGACCAACAAATCCTCAATCCGAATCCCAAATTTTTGTGAAAAATACAGCCCTGGTTCTGCGGTCACCACCATATTTTTTTCAAATTTCCCTCTGGACTTGGAAGAAACAGAAGGAGTTTCATGCACTTCCAATCCCACTCCGTGCCCAAAAGAATGGGTAAAATAAGCAGCTTTTTCACCAAAAACATCTCGGGCAGCAGTGTCCGGATCGGAAAATTTTTGTCCGGATTTTATTTTTTGGATTCCTGCCGCTTGCGCCTGAAACACGAGATTATAAGTAGAAAGCCATTCCGGCGTAGGATCTCCATAAAAAAAACACCGCGTCATATCAGACGCAAAGTGGTGGAGCATTACTCCACAATCAATGAGAATAGGCATATTTTTTTCTAACTTTTTGAGCGTGGGAGAATGATGTGGAACAGCAGAATTTTCTCCAAAAGCCACGATCGTCTCAAACGAAAGACCTTCTACACCCAATTCTTCTCGTGCGATTTTTTCAAAAATCCATGCCAGTTCTTGCTCCGTTATTCCTTCTGTTATAAAAGAAAGTGTTTTTTTAAGGGCTAAATCGTTTAATGCGGCAGAATTTTGAATCAGCAAAATTTCTTCCTCCGTTTTTATTTTCCTCCAATTTTCCAGCATTCCGGTTGTTTTTTTCATTTTTACGCTTTTCCCAAATGCTTTTTTTAAGCGTTGAAATTGTAAAAGAGAAACATGGTCAGCCTCTATTCCCAGTGTTTTTATATTTCTTTCCTCCAAGAAATTTTTCCAAAAATCCTCTTTTGGCAAAATTTCTTGGTATTGTATTCCTTTTTTTTTGCAAAGATATTGAGCAAAAAGAGAATATCGAGAATCGGAGAAGAGAATTATTTCGCCATTTTTTAAGAGCAAAACACGACCAAAACTTCCCCGAAACCCAGTTAAATAGGCAATGTTGTGAGTATTGGTAATAAAAAGTGCCTCGAGTCCAGGATTTTTAAGGAAAAGGGAGTGCATAAAAATTTCAAAGACTGTTTATTTACGCCCCACACAAATCTATTTCCCCTCCGCCTAAAAGATGAAGGTGCACATGAAACACCACCTGTCCGCCTTTTTCTCCCACATTAAAGAGGAGCTTATATCCTTCCAAACCTTTTTCTTTCGCTATTTTTTGCGCCGTAAGGATGAGTTTCCCAAGGAGTATTTGATCTGCATCCGTCGCATCGGCAATACTCGGAATAAATTTTTTAGGAATAACGAGTATATGAACCGGCGCCTTGGGAGCAATATCTTTTATGGCGATCACTTCGTCGTCCTCGTACTCAATATTTGCGGGGATTTCTCGGGCTATAATGCGTTGAAAAATAGTGGGGGTCATGGGAAGAGAAGAAAATCCTAAATTTAAGATTCTTAAAACTTGTAGGTCTCGGCATCTTCTGTGTGAGGAATAACCACATCTAAAGCCCCCCATTCCGCATCACCTTCTTCTGGAAGTAAAATACTCACATCATCCCCCACCTCTGCTTTGTGAAAAGTAATAGACGCCATGAGAATTTTGTATTCTTTCCCATTGGCAAGCACCTTATGTTGTCCATCTTCAAAAACCAAAGGTCCTACCACATTTTTTCTCTCCACGGGACCAATTTGTTTGTAAATAAATTTCCCGTCAGGCGTAATAGTCAGCTTCATTTTATCCCCCACAACTATTTTAGATTTCGAAGAATAATTGGCCGGAACGGGATATACTTTTCCTTCTCCGTCCTGCATGGAAACGCCATCAAAAACGCCTTCAATAATGCGTCCTTCAGAATTTGAATGGGCTCTGTCCAACCCTCCAAAGCGATCTGCAAGGTATTGATCACTGGAGACCAGCGGTTTTTCACCGGAAAGTTCGGCAATAACCGTGCGCGCAACACGAAGAGTGCGTTCCATATTAGTGAGCATTTCACGGAGATCATTGAGTTTTTGAAGGTCGGTCATAGAAAAAAAAGGAAAATGAAAAATGTTGTGATTGGTAGGGAAGTAATATTTTACACCCTTGAGAATTTGAAATTTGGTAGGGGCTCAAAGCATTGCGCCCTTTTTGGAATTTTATAATTTTTTACCCCTCCAAAGGAATCTCCAACACACGCAAATTACTGGTTTGATATTGTTCTTGCAGTGTTTTTGTCGTCGTCAGTCCCTCTTGTGCTCCTACTTTTCCCACGACAGAGGATGCCCGAATGGTGGCATATAAGGCACATTCTGGCAATGGTTTTTTCAGCAACCTGTGTGCAGTAAAGGTAGACGCAAACGCATCTCCCGCACCCAGAGTATCCACTCGAGCCGCTTCTTCGTCTACCGGACAAAAGAAAAATGTTTTTTGCCCGTGCGTAAAAATCTGAGAACCTCGTCTCCCATCGGTAATCACCACTGTTTCTACTCCCATTTTTAAAATTTCTTGGGCGAGATGGGAAACCTGTATGGCGTATGCCGGGAGTCCACTTTTTTGATTTTTCTTTCCCTTTAAATCGCCTTTACGCACTTTTTCTCCGTATGATTCGTTGGGAATAGACTTCTGCTGCACCAATAACTCCGCTTCCTCACGATTTACAAAAAGGAGGTTTGTGCGAGAAAGCAAAGGAGCATTTCCGGCAAGCCCTAAACACAGGCTTTCTTTCCCAGGATTCCAGGCAAAAAACGGACGGGGATTTTTTTCGAGGACCGTCGCGAGTTCTTGAAAAATTTCTCCGTAGTGTTCCCCCGAAATATGGCAGAGATATATGGCATCACTTTTTAAAAGGGTTTCTGGGGATACACGGGCAAAAGAAGTATTGGCTCCAGAGGTATAAATCACCGTTCGTTCTCCATCAAAAGAATTAATAATGACGGAAAAACCGCTCCGCACGCCAGGAATTTTTTGTACACACCCGGGAGAAATTCCATTTTTTTGAAGATTTTGGAGAATACTTTCCGCAGAAGCTTCGTCTCCTATGGCGCCAAAAACGCACGGAGAAAAGCCGAGCCGTGCAAACGAGACAGCGGTATTAGATGCCCCGCCTCCAAATTGCTCCTGAATTTCCGAGGCGCCTATTTTCCCTCCATGGGGAAACGCCAAAAAATCACTCCGCTCGTGCTCCGATATTTGAGAAATAATGCGTGTTTCCGCTGGACGCACAAAAAGGTCAACCGTAAGGGAACCGAGGACAGCGATATTCATAAAAATAAAGAATTAGGAATTAAAAATTAAGAATTGAGAATTAGGAATATCCCGTCATTGCGATCCCGCTGAGCGGGAAAAGGAATCTAGGGAATTTGTAATATTGAATTTTGTAGAGACGGCGTCTCATCCTCTTAAAATTTTACTGGTGAAATATTTTTATAAATTTCGAATGAATTCCAATGTATCTCATCTTTTTATGGATTAGAAATAGGCTGAAGAGGTGCAGGATTCCCCATGGTATTTTCTATAACGACAGGGGATACATTCCCATTCCCAATATTTGCTGGTTGCAAAGTGTTTAATCCGGATCCAGCAGCAGTACTTTGCGTCGGACTTCCTAAATTACTGTCACCCGAAAAAGTAAAGAAATTAGGATTGACCGTATGGAGAATCAGTCCTGCCAAAAAAAGGAGTGAAAGTCCTCCAAGCGACTCGGTGATCATTGTTTTTGCCGAATCTTTCATGCTCGAATCTCCCGCAGAAAACATGAGCATAAAACCCGCACCAATCATCACCAGCACTGCAATAAGTGCCGTAAGACCGGCAAAAAAAGTAAATGCCTGAGACATATACTGCTGCAAAATGGAAAGAGCTCCATCTTTGGTACTAATGGTGTTATGCCCTTCTAAAAACGGCTGCTCCAGGGTAATATCGGTATTATTGCCAGCACCACTTTGCTGAGGCGCCGGAGGACCAACAAAATTCGGATCATTCGGATTCCCAACGGAAGTCGCATTTTCTCCTGCTGCCAATCCCGCTTGTGGCGAAACAAAAACACTCCCCACTGCGAAAAATGAAATACAGAGCGCCATCAAAAAAATTCCGAAAACGGACCTTCCTCTGTCATTCCCGAGAAGGCGGGAATCCACACTTCGAAAAAACAACAAGTTTAAAAACCGGTGGATATAAAAAAAATAATTTAAGGTATTCATCATTCGATAGAGTAAAAGATGGTTTGCATAAAAGTAGTAATGACATACGACAACAGCGCGACCCCCAGCCCAATAAGCGAATAGGTGAGCACATCTTTCCCCTGTTCTAACTGGCTTTCCACTGCCCCTCCTATCATCATCATTCCTCCACCAATAATAACCCCTAAAAGGGAAAGCCCGCCCACAATCGCCATAAAAAACGAAATCACTCTGCCTGAAAGCGTTTCTAAACTTTGGATATTCGTTCCCAGCCCAAATTGCGAGAGATTCGCCGTTGCCGGTTCTCGCCCCGCAGGCGCAGCGTTTTGAGTGGTACCAGAAGAGCTTTTTGCTGGGTCTGTAGCTGCTGCAAAAACCGGAATATTGCCCATTACCAAAAAGGAAAACATTCCTACGCCTAAAATTGCTAAGCACAACGGTTTCATTTTTTGTTTTTTTAAATGTTCGCCGTATTGTAGCAGAAAAGGAGGCATTTGCGCAAGGGATGAAATCGAGAAATGAGACGCCCCAGCGGGGAGTCTCTACAAAATTCCTCGCCATGACAGGACATTCCTCATTCAATATTCGCAAAGGGCGCGATAAATCGGCGCCCCTACAAGTCCACCATTCTTAATTCCCCCCTCTTCCCACCGTTTGGGTCCATTTTGAGAGATACAAAAACGGCGTGTTGATAATCGACATCATTATTTTAAACGCGTATGCAAAGAAAATTTCTCCCCACACCACACTGAGATCAAAAAATCCAAAATATACCGCGATAAAGGAAAAAATACAGGTGTCTACAAATTGAGAAACCATAGTGGAAGCATTACCCCGGAACCAGAGGTGCCGTTCCCCAGTATGAGATTTAATAAACGCGTACAAATAGGTATCCAAAGTGTTAGAGGTGGCAAATGCCGTAAGAGACGCCACCACAATCCCCAAGGCCGGAGAAAATACGGTGTTAATGGCACCACCAACCTCCGCACCAACAGACGCGGTAGTAAGGGAAGTATACACCGTTGCAGTAATAAAATAGAGAAAAAGAGCGATAAATCCCGCACGAACCGCTTTTAACGCTTCTGTTTTCCCAAAATGCTCCGTTAAGAGATTGGTCGCCAAAAAAATTGCCCCAAACATTTCATTCCCTCCGTATGTTACCAGAGGAAAATGGAACGCCTTTCCAAAGAGGGAAAAACTGCCGAGAAAGCCAAACATTTCATAAGGTTTAATGACAAAAACATTGGCAAGAATGGCAAGAATCGCCACCACTCCAACCACATATTCTTTTCCCATTCTGAGTGCCCCCAAAAGGGTACACGCGAGAATAATAAAATACCCAAAAAACAAAATTTCATTCGGTAAAGAGTGGAGAAAATCAAGCATAGCCAAAGAAAAAAACAGGGAGGATAATACGGGGTGCAAGATACAAGATGCAAGATATGAGATAGCAAATTTCAAATTCTTCATTTTTAATTCTTCATTATTCATTCTCTTATGCGCATTCTCACCTTTTCTCCCGAAAATTTTCCCCAGTTCATCTCTCACTTAAATGCGGGGCTCCCCCTTATTTTTCCCACAGATACCTCCTACGGATTTTCTGGAGACCCGTTTTGCGAAAGCGTTGTAAAACGCGTAGAAGAGATAAAAGGACGCCAAAAAAAACCATTTCTTCTGCTGGTAGCAGACCAAAAACACATGGAAGAATACGGAGATACCTCCCCACTGCAGCCTGAACATTTTTTCAATGCAAAAACTGTCCCGACAACCTTTCTGTTGCCGAAAACAAGCATATTACAAAAATCCTCATTTTTCCCTGATTTCCAAGAAATAGGGCTCCGCATACCAGTTTTTCCACTCCTCCAAGAATTTTTAACACCATACGCAAAACCCATCTTTTCCACCAGTGCCAACTTCTCTGGAGAACCTCCCATTTTTACCACCGCCGGTATTGTGGAAAAGTTTTCATCCCTTCCCGATGTCCTCTTTGCTGATTTTGGGAACCTCCCCGTTTCCCCTCCATCCCTTATTCTCCATATTCAGAGCGGACAAACAGAATTTTTGAGATAAAAAATATTTAAACACATTATGTCACTTTTCGCAATAATTTTTATTCCCACTCGTACAACCCCCATTCCCCTTATATCTATAAGGAAAAACACCATCTTGAATACAAAAAATATGCAAGACTGGAAAATTTGAATGAAAAAAAGCTGTCCAATCAAAAATCCTTTTGGCATACTCACAAAAGAGGAAGTTTTGGCGGAAAATGAGCACAAAAACTATGCACATTTTTCACACAAGTTTTCCACAATTTATTCACTTCCTCCTGTAAAACCCCCTGATCTTTTACACTCCTTTCTCCTGATATGTCGCATATCCCCGTCCTCCCGGAAGAAGTTCTTTCTTTGCTCCGTCCGGCGGAGTGTTCGGTATTGGTCGATGCGACGCTTGGAATGGGCGGACACACGGAGCTTTTTTTTCAAAAAAATCCCAGTCTTACTATTTTGGCGTTTGACCAAGACCCTTTTGCAAGAAAAAAAGCAGAAGAACGCCTGTTCCCCTGGAAAGAGCAGCTCAAGGTTTTCCCTGAGAATTTTGAGAATCTTCCCCAAAGACTTTTAGAAAAAGGAGTTTTTGCCGATGGAATGCTCTTTGATGTGGGAATGTCGTCGCTCCATTTGGACGATGAAAGCCGAGGGTTTTCGTTTCGCCATGATGGACCACTGGATATGCGTATGGACCCCTCTCAAACCCTGACAGCTGAAACGGTTGTCAATCGCTCTTCAGAAGAAGAGTTATCTCGAATTTTTTGGGAATTAGGAGAAGAGCGCTTTGCTCGGCGCATTGCAAAGGCCATAGTCGACCGCAGAAAAAAAACTCCTTTTATAGGAACGGTAGACCTGGCAGAATGTATTGCGAACGCGAAGCCAAAATTTCAGGAATATGGTGGGGGGCACCCAGCAGCACAAGCCTTTCAAGCGCTTCGGATTGCGGTAAATAGGGAGTTAGAAGTCCTGAAGACCGCACTGGTTGGAGCCCTGGAATATCTTGCTCCGCACGGAAGAATTGCCGTTATTTCCTTCCACTCATTAGAAGACCGCATTGTAAAAGAGATTTTTCAATCACAGGCGGTACACCAGAAGCGGCAAAAATACCCTTCTCATTCAGAGGAAGAAGTATCCCCAACACTCGAGAAAAAATTTGAAATCCTCACGAAAAAACCGGTCGTCCCATCCCCACTTGAAATACACCACAACCCACGCGCGCGAAGCGCGCGCATGAGAGTTATAGAAAGACTGTTTTGAAACTTCCACCCGAGCTTTTTAGCTCGAAGATTCCCGTTCTTTCCCCTCCCGCTTGTACGATTTTTGTTCTTCATCGGCGCTCTGTAAAAACCCCCTTTCTGTTCGGGTTGAAAAAGGGATTATTGCCATCTTTCTTCTCATGGGGATTTTGACAATGGTGCTGTTGGGATTTTACATCTCTTACCACAACAAAAACGCCACTATGGCCTACAAACTCCGGATCCTCCAAGAACAACGCTCAGAACTCCTCACCAAAAATGAATCCCTCTCTATGAAAATCGCATCGCTCAGTACCATTGGGCGCATCCAAGAATCACTCAACAAATCTGATATGGTGGCCATCACCAACCCCCTGTACATCAAAGGAAACACCACCGTCGCAAAAAACTAAGGGATCACGCCTTTTTTTGAGTATCCCCAAAATAATACAAGAGCATTGAATCAGCCTTTTTTCCTCTGAATCTCATACTATTCTTATGAAACTTTTTCTTTTCACCCTTTGCACGCTGATTTTAGCAGGATGTTCAACACCTCAAGAATATTTTAAAAGAGGTCCATATCCCCCTGCTTCGCCATCTCCTCTATCATCTCCCGTCACGAACACCACTACTTCTCCTCAAGTGGAAGATGATAAAAATATATCAAAAAGTGAAAAGGCAAAGAAAATCCTAAGTTTCAATTCGAAGTGCAACAGGGGAAACAATAGAGAGCGAACATA